>NZ_PKFA01000013.1:0-27385 GCF_002919275.1 Thermocrispum sp.
GGTGATGCCGAACTCCTTGCGGCTGATGGTGGTGCTGCCTTCGAAACCGATCCGCTGGTTGCCCGGCTCGGGCGCGCAGGCGTACAGCCATGCTGCGCGACCGGCCACTGGCACTTGGTGCACCGAAGCTTGCCGCCGGGGCGAACAGTCAGCGTGCGCCTGCGCACGTCGCACCTCCGCCGGTCACCAAGCGCAGTAGGCTCGGTACATGCCTGATGAGTCGACCCAGTCGATCGTGGTCGACGCCCCAGCGGATCGCGTCATGGCGGTGATCGCCGACCTGGAGTCCTACCCGGAGTGGGCCAAGGCGGTACGCCGGACCGAGGTGCTGGAGCGTGACGACCACGGACGGCCGTACCGCGTGAAGTTCACCTTGGACGCCGGCCCGGTCCAGGACGTGTACACGCTGTGCTACGACTGGGCGCCGGACGGCCTGCGCGTCAACTGGCACCTGGTCGAAGGGCAGATGCAGCGTGCGCAGAAGGGGGAGTACGCGCTGCGCCCGCTGGGTGACGGCTCCTCGACCGAAGTCACCTACACGCTGTCGGTCGAGCTCGCGCTGCCGATGATCGGCCTGCTGCGCCGCAAGGCGGAGAAGGTGATCATGGACATCGCACTCAAGGAGCTCAAGCGCAGGGCCGAGTCGAGCTGAGGGGACCATCGTGCGGTTGTTGCTGTTCACCGGGAAAGGTGGCGTCGGGAAGACGACGCTGGCCGCCGCGACGGGGGCCACGCTCGCCGCACACGGCCGTCGGACGCTGGTGATCTCCACCGATCCGGCGCATTCGCTGGCCGATGCCTACGGCGTTCCGCTGGGCCCGGAGCCGAAAGAGATCACCCGGCGGCTGGACGGCGTGCAGATCGACTCCCGCAACCTGGTCGATGCGGCGTGGGAGGACCTGCGGCGGCAGTTGCGCGACGCGCTGGCGGGCGCGGGGCTGGACGCGCTGGACGCCGAGGAGCTGACCGTGCTGCCGGGCATCGACGAGCTGCTGGCGTTGACCGAGGTCCGGCGGCTGGCGATGACCAAGCACTGGCACAGCGTGGTGGTGGACTGCGGCCCGACCGCGGAGACGCTGCGGCTGCTCGCCCTGCCCGAGGCCATCGCCGCCTACCTGCGGCGGCTCTACGGCTGGCAGCCGTGGCAGGGGGCGGGCAAGGTCAGCAAGGGCGTGGCCGGCTCGGTGGCCAAGCTCGGTGAGCACCTGGAGCGGCTGCGCGACCTGCTCACCGACCACGACGTGACCTCGGTCCGGCTGGTGCTCACCCCGGAGCGGGTGGTGGTGGCCGAGACCAGGCGGACGCTGACCGCGCTGGCGCTGCGCGGGATCAAGGTGGACGGCCTCATCGCCAACCGGCTGATGCCCGCGCCCGGGATGTGGCGCGGCGGTGCGGCCAGCTGGCTGCGCGCCCGGCGCAAGCAGCAGGACGAGGTACTGGCCGAGCTGCGCGGGGTCGGCATGCCCGCGCTGACCGTGGTCGAGCACCGGGCCGAGGAACCGGTCGGCCTGGAGGCACTGGCGGACATCTCCGAGCAGCTGTACCGCGGCGGTGACCCGCTCGCCCCGATGGGCGGCAGGGACGCGGTGAGCGGCAAGGACACCACGGGTGAGGCGGCGATGATGCACATCACCGCCAACCCGCGCGGCGGCTACCGGTTGCGCATCGCGGTGCCGCTGGATCCGCGGACCGACGTCGACCTGGCCAGGGTCGACGATGACTTGGCCATCACAATCGACGGTTTCCGTCGCCTGGTCGCGTTGCCGAGGCTGTTACGATCCTGCGCGGTCGTGGGCGCGGAATCCGACGCCGAAGGCATAGTGGTCCATCTTGCCGAACCGGAGGAGATCCGATGAGCACTGCCGGTGCCGACAAAGCGGACACCGCGGCCGCCGGAAACCCCGCCGGGACGCTTGGCCACGAGCTCAAGCTGCTGGTCGAGATGGTCCTGGAACGGTCCGCGCCCTGGCTGGAGCGGCTCCGTGCGGGTGACCACCCCGATCTGGGGGAGCACTCGGCGGAGCGGCAATGTGTCAGTTGGTGTCCGATCTGCACCGCGGTCAGCATTGCCAAAAGCCAGGGGCCGGAATTCAGCGCCAGGGCGTGCGAGCAGGCCGCCCAGGCCGTGTCCCTGCTCCGCGCGGTGTTGGCCGACCGCTGGCATCCGGAACAGGGCGTGCACATGCCGGGCTTCGACCCACGGACTTCCGGCAACGGGTCGGCGGCGTCGTCGGCGTCGGCACCCCCACCCGCTGCGGGGACGCCGCGCACGCCTGCCGCCGATGGGGAGGGCGGCGGAGGTCAGCGCCGGTCTTCGTCCCGCGTGCAGCGTGTCGCGGTGCGGAAGTCCGAGAACGGGGAGCGACTGCGCTGAACACAGTCACGATTGGGGTCGACGTCGGAGGAACGAGCATCCGGGCAGGGGTCGTCGATGAGCGCGGAGCGATCATCGACAGCTGCCGGGTGGCCACACCGGACGACGAAAGCACGCTGGAGAAGGCCATCGTCGGGGTCGTCACGCGGCTGCGCCGGGAGCACCCGGTGGCCGGGGTGGGGCTGAGCGTGGCCGGGTTCGTCGCGCCGGACGGCAAGACGGTGCAGTTCGCACCGCACCTGGCGTGGCGGCAGGCGCCGGTGGCGCAGCGAATATCCGCCCGCACCGAGTTGCCGGTGACCCTGGAGCACGACGCCAATGCCGCGGCATTGGGCGAGTACGTCTACGGGGCCGCGGCGGGCGCGTCGGTGGTGGCGTTGGTGGCGCTGGGCACGGGCATCGGCTGCGGCCTGCTGCTCGACGGCGAGATCTACCGCGGCGCCAACGGCGTGGCGCCGGAGCTGGGTCACCTCCGGCTCGTCCCGGACGGCCGCCAGTGTTCGTGCGGCAAGCGTGGCTGTTGGGAGCGCTACTGCAGCGGCACCGCGCTGGCCATGACCGCGCTGGAGCTGCTGTCCCGCTACCCGGGCCGATCGACCGTGCTGGCTCGTGAGGCCGCAGGCGATCCCGGTTCGGTGACCGGGCGGCGGGTCGCCGCGGCCGCCAGGGACGGCGACGAGATCGGCATGATGGCCATGGCCGACCTGGCCACGTGGCTGGGGGAGGGCCTGGCACTGGTCGCCGACGTCTTCGACCCGGAGATCATCGTGATCGCCGGCGGGGTGTCGGAGTCGGCGACGTTGTTCCTGGACGAGGCGCGCGAGCACTACGCCCGGGTGGTGACCGGGGCGGGCAACCGGCCGTTGGCGCGGATCCGTACCGCCCAGCTGGGCGACGACGCCGCCATCGTCGGCGGCGCGCTGCTGGCGCGGGAGGCGGTGTCCGGCGTGCCCGGCTCGTGGCGCAAACGGACGCGCAGGAACGGTTAGCGGCAGTGGCCAGCGGCGATGGCTTCGTCCGATGCGCGTGCGGCCAGTGGCACTGGGGCAGGTACGGCGCGGCGGGGCTGTTACTGAGCGATCCGGAGCGCAGGGTGCTGCTGCAGCACCGCGCCCGTTGGGTGCATCAAGGAGGCACCTGGGCGCTGCCCGGCGGCGCCCTGCGCCGCGCCGAGTTCCCGTGGGACGCTGCGGTGCGGGAAGCGGGCGAGGAAGCCGACGTCCCGCCCGACGCGGTGGAGCTGACCGCGAGCGTGGTGGTCGATCACGGGAACTGGCGCTACACCACGGTCCTGGCCACGGCCCGGCGGCCGGTGGCCGCGCGCGCCGTGTCCGCGGAGGCGGCGGGTATGCGCTGGGTGCCGGTCGAGGAGGTCGCCGGCTACCCGCTGCACCGGGACTTCGCCGCAGCGTGGCCCAAGCTGCGGGAACACGTGGGCAGGCGGCTGGTTCTGGTGGTGGACGCGGCCAATGTCATCGGGTCACGGCGCGACGGATGGTGGAAGGACCGGGCGGGCGCGGCCGCCCGCCTGCGCGACAAGCTGGCCCGCCTGGCGGGCGCGGGCATTCCGGCGGGTTACGACGGGTTGCCCGGCTGGGGCGAGTTCAGCTGGTGGCCGGACGTCCGGCTGGTCGTGGAAGGCGACGCCCGTACGACTGCGCCGGCCGACGGCGTCGAAGTCGTCGCCGCACCCGAGGACGGTGACTCTGCGATCGTGGCCGAGGTAGCTGCGGTCCGGTCCGAGCGCGCCGACGACCACCTGGTCGTGGTGACTGCGGATCGTCGGTTGCGCGCGCGGGTGGAAGAGGCCGGTGCCGTCGTCGTCGGGCCGCGCACCCTGAACGCGATGCTGGATGAGCTGGACTGACCCGTCAAACGCGCCACAGCGCCCTGGGCGCCGTGCGACGTGTCACACCGATCGTGCATTCCTAGTGACCGGCGAGCGCCACCGCGACCTGGGCGGCGAGCCGTGCGTTGGCCAGCACGAGTGCTTCGTTCACCCGCACGCTGACTCCTTCGCTGGCCCGGTGGAAGTGCTCCAGCATCGCCGGGGTCACGTCCGACCCTTGCACGCTGCGGTCGTGCAGCAGCGTCATCGCCTCACGCAGCAGCCGTTCGTGCAGCTCGTGGTCCATCTCGGCATCCGCAGGCACCGGGTTGGCCAGCAGCATCCCAGAGCTGCTGATCCGGCTATGCGCGGCGAACACCGCGGCGGCTTCCGCCGGGCTCTCGACCCGCCACGACACCCGGTGTCCTGAGGAGCGGAGATAGAACGCGGGAAAGTCGTCGGTGCGGTACCCGACGACGGGGACCGAACGGGTTTCCAGGGCTTCCAGCGTCGCCGGGACGTCCAGCACCGACTTCACGCCCGAGCTGACCACCAGCACCCCGGTCGTGGCCAGCGCATCGATGTCGGCGGAGACGTCCCAGCTCACCTGGCTGTCGCCGACCGGCCGGTGGACCCCGCCCAGCCCGCCGGTGGCGAAGACGCGGATGCCGGCGGCGTGGGCCAGTGCGGACGTGCTGGCCACGGTGGTCGCGCCGGTCCTGCCGAGGGCGACGGCCGGGCCGAGGTCGCGGGTGGACAGCTTCACCACGTCGTCGCCGGTGCACAAGGCGTGGATCTGATCGCCGGTCAACCCGACCGTCGGCGTGCCCGACAGCACGGCGATGGTGGCGGGTACGGCGCCCTCCGCTCGCACCACTTCCTCCAGGCGGCGGGCGATGGAGAGGTTGTCGCCCGGGGGAAAGCCGTGGGCCAGCAGGGTGGACTCCAGCGCGACGACCGGGCGCCCGGCGGCGACGGCGTCGGCGACCTCGTTCGACATCTCGATGCGCACGCACGCATCATGGCCCACCGGGCGATGATCGATGCGGCCGGTGCTCGATCGCGTGCCAAGGGCGCCGTCGGTACCCCGGCGGGCAGTTTTGGCGGGGCGCCCGGGTTGGTGTCGTCCGGAGGCCGGTGCTGCGGCGGCAGTTTTGGCGGGATGTCGAGTTCGTGGCAGGGGTGCTGCCGGTGCTGCGGCGGGCAGTTTTGGCGGGGCGCCCGGGTTGGTGTCGTCCAGAGCCCGGTGTGCGGCACAATGGACCCGTGGCTACTACTCAGGTTCTCCCCGACGTCGACACTCGACCGGAAGGCACCGACGCCACCGACAACGACTCGCCGGATCTGTTCCACTACGTGCGGAAGAACAAGATCGCCGAGAGCGCGGTGCTGGGTACCCACGTGGTGGCCCTGTGCGGTGAGGTGTTCCCGGTGACCAAGACGCCGAAGCCGGGGTCGCCGGTGTGCCCCCGATGCAAGGAGATCTACGAGAGCTTGCCGCCCGGCGGGGACGACAACGACTGATGTCGGCCGTGGCCAGGGGAGTCGCCCGGCAGTCCGCGGCCGTCTCGAGGCGCTGAACCCGGGTCGTCGGTGGTCGCTTCGCCCACCGGTGGCCGTTCGCCGTGCGGCGTCTGCTCCGGCTGATTCCTTTCCTGCGGCTGCGTGTCTTGACTCGGCGGCTGCGGCGGCGTGGCCGGATTTCGTGTCCGGGGCTGCGCGGCCTGATCCGATGTGGGCGGCTGCGCGGTCCGGCCTTCTGCCTGCGGCCGCGGGGCCTGTGCCTGGTTCGTGTCCTGTTCCGGCGGCCGGTTGGGCCTGCGCAGCGGCGCGGTGGTGCGTTCCCACAGGCTGCGGGCGTTGTCGGCCTTGAGCTTCTCGTTGGCCCGTTCCAGTTCGAGCTTGCGCCAGCGGCGGCGCTGCCGCCGGGTCGGCTTGGCAGGCCACAGCTCCTGGATCGCGCTGTTGAAGTACGCGCCGACCACGATGCCCATGCCGATGAAGAACAGGAACAGCAGGAACGCCACGAACGTGGCCAGCGCGCCGTAGGTGTAGCCGGTGGCGGTGATGATCTCCAGGTAGAACCGCAGGCCGGAGCTGGCCAGCAGGAAGATGATCATGGCCAGGACCGCACCGGGCAGCCCGCGATGCCACGGCAGCTTGCGCGGCAGTGCCACCTTGTACAGCGTGGCCAGCGCCAGCACGATCAACACGCCGAGGGTCGGGTAGTACAGGATCGACACCCAGGTGGCGATGTTGTCCCGGATGTCGGTGGGGAACAGCTCGGGCAGCAGCTCGGGGCCGATGGCGATCAGCGGCAGGCCGATGACCAGCAGGATCAGGCTGGCCACGTAGAGCAGCAGGGCGAAGATGCGCTGCCAGACGCTGTTGCGCACCCCGTACTGGTCGTGCGCCACGGTGATGGCGTCGACGAACGACGACATGGCGGACGAACCGGCCCACAGCGCGATCAGGAACCCGACCGAGGCGATCGCCGCCTTGCCCTCGGTGAGCATGTCCTCGACCGTGGGCTGCACGATGTTGCGGACCACCTCGTCGCTGAAGATGTTTTCGCAGATGGTGAGGATCTGCTGGCCGACACGGTCGGCGACGTCCCTGCCGAACCAGTCCTCGACGTAGCCCAGCAGGCCGAGCAGCCCGAGCATCAGCGGTGCCAGCGACAGGGCCTGCCAGAAGCCGGCTTCGGCCGACTCGGAGAAGAAGTTGCCGTCCCACGCCTTCTGCAGCGTGCGCCCGATCAGCCGCCCGACGCCCTTGCGGCGTGCCCGCGGCTGCTCGGCCGGCTTCCGCTCGCCCTGTGTCGTCATAGCGAGTCCAGCATGCTCCATTCGAGCCACTTTGGCTCGGTGACATTCTCGGCGTGTCCACCCGGACCGTCACGCACGGGTCCCAGGTACGCTCGTTCGGGCGCCCTCACGCACGCGCTCGACAGGCCGGTCGACGATGACGGCCGGCGAGCCGGCGCCTCAGAGCCTGTCATCACCGACGGTACCGGTCCGTGAGGGTCTTCGTCCGTCTGACGTGTGATGTTGCGCCCGTGCCGGGCACGAGCCTGCGAGGAGGATGGCTTGTCCCAGGACGCGTTCGTCGCGCCGGAACCAGCCCATGACGCCACCGCTCGTCCGCTGCGCGCCTGGCAGCGGCGTGCCCTGACCAAGTACCTGGCCACCAATCCGCGGGACTTCCTGGCGGTGGCCACGCCGGGGGCGGGCAAGACCGTCTTCGGGCTGCGCATCGCCGGGGAACTGCTGTCCGACCGCACGGTGGACGCGGTCACTATCGTCACGCCCACCGAGCATCTGAAACACCAGTGGGCGGCGTCCGCGGCCACGGCCGGGATCCCCATCGACTCGAACTTCCGCAACTCCGACGGCACCGTCTCGCCCGACTTCCGCGGCGTGGCGCTCACGTATGCCCAGGTGGCCGCGCACCCCACGCTGCACCGGGTGCGGACGGAGAACCGCAGGACGCTGGTCATCCTCGACGAGATCCACCACGGCGGTGACTCGCGTTCCTGGGGGGATGCGATCCGGGAAGCGTTCACCCCCGCGGTACGCCGACTGGCGCTGACCGGCACCCCGTTCCGCAGTGACGACTCACCCATCCCGTTCGTGCACTACGAGCCGACCGGCGACGGGGGCATGCGCAGCGTGGCCGACCACACCTACGGCTACGCCGAAGCACTCGCGGACGGCGTGGTGCGGCCCGTGGTGTTCCTGGCGTACTCGGGCGAGGCACAGTGGCGCACGAGCGCCGGGGAGGAGTTCACGGCACGCCTGGGCGAGCCGATGACGGCCGAGCAGACCGCCCGCGCGTGGCGTACCGCGCTGGATCCGCGCGGTGAGTGGGTGCCCGCCGTGCTGCACGCCGCCGACGTGCGCCTGGAGCAGCTGAGGGCGTCGGGCATGCCGGACGCCGGTGGCCTGGTCATCGCCAGCGATCAGGAATCGGCCCGCGCCTACGCGAAGCTGCTCCGCAGGGAGACGGGTGTGGACCCGGTGGTGGTGTTGTCCGACGACCCCACCGCGACGCGCAAGATCGGTGAGTTCGCCGAGTCCGACGACAAGTGGATGATCGCGGTGCGCATGGTCTCCGAGGGCGTCGACGTGCCCAGGCTGGCCGTCGGCGTGTACGCCACCAGCGCGTCCACGCCGCTGTTCTTCGCCCAGGCGGTGGGCCGCTTCGTACGGGCGCGCAAGCCGGGGGAGACGGCCAGCATCTTCCTGCCCAGCGTGCCGGTGCTGCTCGAACTGGCCAGCCAGCTGGAGGCGCAGCGCGACCACGTGCTGGGCAAGCCGCACCGGGAGAAGGACGGCTGGGACGACGAACTGCTCGCCGCCGCGAAAGCGCGCCGGGACGAGCCGGGGGAGCAGGAGAAGGGGTTCACCTCGCTGCACGCTTCGGCCGAGCTGGACCAGGTGATCTACGACGGCAACTCGTTCGGCACGGCCGCATTGGCCGGATCCGAGGAGGAGCAGGAGTACTTGGGCCTGCCCGGCCTGCTCGAGCCGGAGCACGTGCGGGCATTGCTGCGCAAGCGGCAGGAGGAACAGCTGGCTGCGGAGCGACGGAAGGCCAAGCAGGCCGCCAAGCAGGAGCCGGAGCAGAAACCGCGGCCTGCCGCGCCCGCCACCGCGGCGGAACGGCGCAAGGCGTTGCGCAAGGAGCTGAACGCCCTGGTGGGCCTGTATCACCACCGCACGGGCAAGCCGCACGGGCAGATCCACGCGGCGTTACGGGAGGCCTGCGGCGGGCCACCCACCGCCATGGCGACGATCGAACAGCTCGAGGAGCGGATCGCCACGCTGCGCAGCTGGTAGCGGCGGCCCGCGGCGTCGGCGGCCGGGTCCCGCGGCGCGCGGCCGCAGGGCGGGTTCCCACGGCCCCGCCCGTCGCGGGGCGAGCCACCGCGAGCGTCCGGCGAGCGGCCCCGGACACGGCGCGAGGCGGGGACCCGATGGGATCCCCGCCTCGCGGTAGGTCTTGCTCAGTGGTGGTCAGCCGTGCTGGATCTCGACCTCCAGCTCCTTGAGCTTGGCTTCGTGCTGGCGCGCGTGGTGTCCGCAGAACAGCAGCTCGCCGCCGGACGGAAGCACGGCGCGAACCTTGGCGGCCGCTCCGCAGCGGTCGCAACGGTCGAGGGCGGTCAGGGCGGGGCGGGTGAGTGTCGATGGGGTCATGAGGGTCTCCCTCCATCCGTCCCGGCATCGGCGATGCCAGCGCGTAACGCGGTGTGCGTTACCTCTACTGTTGCAGACGAATTCCGTAGGGCAAGTGTTCCCCGCAAGCTGGGACGTTGGTCACGCGCCGGTATCGGCGAAGGGCTCCCGACGTGCTCTTTTCGGCCGGATCACCACCCCGCCATTCGGGTGTTTTCGCACGTCAGGCACCATGCGCAGGGTGAGGCGCATACCGGTAGGACACCTCGTGTCGCGGGCCCCGGCACCGGCGCTGTTCGTTGTCAGCGGAATTTCCATGTACGTCGGCGCGGCGATGGCGGTCTGGCTGTTCGACGTCGCATCTCCGTCCGGCGTCGCGTGGCTGCGTTGCCTGGGCGCGGCGATCGTGCTGCTGGCATGGCGTCGGCCTCCGCGTGCCGCATGGCGCGGCAGGTCGCTCGTGCTTGCCGGGACGTTCGGCACCGTCACCGCCGGGATGAACGTGGTGTTCTACGAGGCGATCGCCCGGCTGCCGCTCGGCACGGCGGTGGCCATCGAGTTCGCCGGTCCGGTCACCGTGGCCGCTGTCGGGTCGCGGCGGCTGCGCGACGTCGGAGCCTTGCTGCTAGTGGCGCTGGGCGTGGTGCTGATCGCCGACGTGCAGCTGGAGGGGAGCCCGCTGGGCGTGCTGTTCGCGCTGGCAGCCGCCGCGGCCTGGGCGGGCTACATCGTGCTGGGAAAACGGGTGGCGCTGGCCCCGGACGGCGTCTCCGGGCAGGACAGCCTGGCGGTCGGCATGGCCGTGGCCACCGTCGTGCTGTCCCCGCTGGCGGTCGGCACCGGCCCGGTGTGGGGCTCGGCCGAACTGCTCACCATCGGAGTCGGCGTCGGGGTGCTGTCGACCGTGGTGCCGTACGCGCTCGACCAGGTGGTGTTGCGGCGTGTCGGGCAGACGTCGTTCGCTTTGCTGCTGGCGCTGCTGCCGGTGACGGCCACAGCGATCGGGTTCCTCGTCCTGGCGCAGATTCCGGCCCCGGTGGAGGCGGTGGGCATCCTCGCGGTGGTGTGCGGCCTGCTTGTCCGGTCGCGCGACGACCAAGCCGCGGGCGAACCGCCTTAGTGCGCCACGCGATCCACCAGCAGGCGTTTGAGGATCTTGCCGGTGGTGTTGCGCGGCAACCGGGTGAGGAACGTGACGTCCCGCGGCACGGAGAAACGGGACAGCCGCTGGTGGATGTAGGAACGCACCATCGCCGGGTCCAGCCGGGCGCCGGGCTTGGGCACGATGAACGCCGCGAGTCGCTGACCGTACTCCTCGTCCGGGACGCCGACCACGGCGACCTCGGCGACCTGCGGCAGCGCGGCGATCGCCTCCTCGACCGGGCGGGGGAAGACGTTCTCGCCGCCGGAGATGATCATCTCGTCGTCGCGTCCGGAGACGAACAGCCTGCCGTCGGCGTCCAGGTAGCCGAGGTCCCCGGTGTCCATCAGGGTGTCCTTGACCTCCGGCGGCTCGTCGCCAGCGGTGTAGCCGTGGAACGGTTGCTCGTTGCCGACGAAGATGCGCCCGACCGCGCCGCGCGGGACCAGCAGCCCGTCGTGGTCGAGGATGGCCACGGTCGACCCCAGCGGCGGGTGCCCGGCCGTGGTGGGGGCGACCCGCAGGTCGGTCGGGCTGGCCGTGGCGGCCTGGGACACCTCGGTGGAGCCGTAGAAGTTGTAGAGGATGTCGCCGAAGGCGTCCATGAACTCGGTGACCAGCGTGCCCGGCATGGCCGATCCGCTGCTGGCGACGATCCGCAGGCTGGAGGTGTCGTACCTGGCGCGCACCTTCTCCGGCAGGTTGAGAATGCGCTGCAGCATGATCGGCACCGCCATCAGGGCGGTCACCCGGTGCTGGTCGATCGCCTGCAGGCAGCGTTCCGGGTCGAACCGGTCCTGCAGGACGACCGTGGCCCGCAGCGGCGTGCTGATCTGCAACGCGCCCAGCCCCCAGGTGTGGAAGATCGGCGCGGAGATCAGCATGGTGTCCTCGGCCCGCAGCGGCAGCACGGACAGCATGGCGGCCACGCTGATCCAGCCCGGCGGAGTGGCACGTTTGGCGCCCTTCGGTGTCCCGGTGGTGCCGGAGGTCAGCACGATGAGCAGCCCGTCCCGCTCCGGCGTGCGGAGCGTCCCGCGCGGTGCCTTGTCGACGAGATCGTCCAGCGTCGCCCTGCCTGCCACGCCGCTGGGCGCGATGGCGCTGATGCGGGTGACCGTCGGCGGCAGGTACTGCACCAGCGGCTCGAACTCGTCGTCGGTGATCAGCACCCGGATGTCGTGACGCTCGACGATCTGCTCGATCTGCCTGCTGGCCAGCCCCGTGTTGAACAGCACGGCGTCGCAGCCGAGCATGGCGCAGGCGACCGCGGTGAGCACGAAGCCGCTGTGATTGCGGGCCAGGATGCCCACCGTGGCCTTGGTGTCCACACCCATGTCGGCCAACGCCCTGGCCAGCCGCTGCGACCGGTCGTAGACCTCGCCGAAGGTGAGGGTGCGGCGGTCGTCGACAACGGCGATGCGCTCCGGGCTCCGCGCCGCGGCGGCGGCATATCCGCCTGCCACCGTGAATCCCCACCGGCGCAGCCGGTTCAGCTGCCGGAGTCCGCGTAGCGGGTGCGACGCCTCGAGGATCCCGGCGTCCAGCAGGGTCTTGACGATCTTGCGCTGGATCTGGGCGGGTGATCCGCCGGTGGTGATCGGGACGTCGGGCTTGCCCGCCAGGTAGTCGTCGATCCGCCGCAGGCCGTCCCGCACCCAGCGGTGGATCGCCGTCCGGCCGTGCTGCCCGCCGAAGTCGACCCCTTGCGGCTTGGCCACCACCACGGTGACCTGGGTGCCGCCGTTGCTGGCGTCGGCCAGGGACACCGACACCCAGCTGTCCGATTCGCCGACACCGGCCAGGACGAGTTCCTCCTGGGGCTGGTTGGCGGCCAGCCGGGCGAGGTATTCCGCTGGATGCCCGCCGGAGGACACCGCCGAGATCACGTAGTGCGGGTCGCCGGCGTTGTTCGGCAGGTGGGTGATGGTGCCGAGGCTGCGGAAGAACCGCGGGTACAGCTCCGGCTTGCCGATGACGTCCCACACCGCGGCGCGCGGGTGGTCGAGCACCATCTCCACCGTCACGTAGTCGGACGGCACCCGATGTCCCGGTCCAGTCACCGCTCACCCACCCGTTTGCCTCGGCAAAGGACATTCCTAGCGAGTCGGCGCGTGCCGGGTCAAGAGCTGCGGGTATGCCCCTGGGCGAGATGTGGCCGCTGGGCATGGGGTGGGGATGGGCACTGGTGTGAGTCGGCGCGTTCCGGGCCGGGGGTGGCGGGTGCGGGGCCGTGGTGGGTGTTTCTGGTGGTGTGGGTCGGCGGGGTTTGCGCGGGGTCGGTGGGTGGGCTGTGGCGGGTGAAGGGTGGCGAGGCCGTAGTGGGCGCCACCGGCGGCATGGGGCAGCAAGGGTCACGTGGACCAGCGTCGGCTGTGGCGGGTGAGAGGCGTCGGGTAGGTCGCCCGGGCGAGGCGGCGCAGGGGCCATGGGGCCGGACGGGCACGCGTGCCCGCGAGCGTTTTCCCGGGACGAGGGTAGGCCGGTCAGCTCACCGGAATGTCGTCCTTGTCGGTCTGGTCGCCGTTGCCCGGGGCCAGGTGCGAGTGTTTCCTGCCGTAGGCGAAGTAGATGACCATGCCCAGCCCCAGCCACACGGCGAACCGCAGCCACGTGATGACGTCCAGGTTGAGCATGAGGTAGAAGCAGGCAGCCGCCGTCAACGCGGGCACCACCGGGGAGAACGGCACCCTGAACGGACGCCGCAGGTCCGGCCGCTGCTTGCGCAGCACCGGAACGGCCACCGCGACGATGATCATCGCCGACAGCGCGCCGATCGAGACCATGTCGGCCAGCTCGTCGATCGGCACCAGTGCGGCCAGCACGCCCACCAGCACCGCGGCACCGACGGTCATCCGGTGCGGGGTGCCCCACCTCGGGTGCACCGTGCCCAGCTGCCGCGGCAGCAGGCCGTCCCGGCCCATCGAGAAGCCGATGCGGCCGATGGTGACCAGCTGCACCAGGATGACCGAGGTCAGGCCGGTGACCGCGCCCAGCGAGATGATCCCCCCGACCCAGGACAGCCCGACGGCGTCGAACGCCTTGGCCAGCGGGGCGCCGGAGTCGATCTCGGCGTAGGGGACCATGCCGGTCAGCACCAGCGAGACGCCGACGTAGAGCACCGCGCAGATGCTCAGCGCGCCGAGCAGCCCGATGGTCAGATCGCGCTGCGGCCGCCGGACCTCCTCGCCGAGGTTGGCCAGCGCCTCGAACCCGGTGTAGGCGAAGAAGACCACCGCGGCGGCGGTCAGCAGGCCGATGGTGCCGTACATGGTCGGCTCGATGCCCAGCCCGGCCTCGATGATCGGTTGCTTGAGCACGTCCGGCGCTTCCGCCTGCCGCGATTCGGGCACGAACGGGCGCCAGTTGGCCGCGGTCACGAAGAACGCACCGATGCCGATCACCAGCACGCAGACGATCAGCTTCACCACCACCAGCGCGTTGGTGAACAGCGCGGACATCTTGATGCCCACCACCGCGACCACGGTGAGGATGGCCAGGATCAGCACGGCGCCGACGTTCACCACCGCCTCCTCGCCGAACAGCTCCGGCGGCAGGCCGAACAGGTCGGCGAGGTATCCGGACCAGCCACGGGAGACGACCGCGGCGCCGAGCGAGAACTCCAGCAGCAGGTCCCAGCCGATGATCCACGCGAAGCCCTCGCCGAGCGTGGCGAACGCGTAGGTGTAGGCGCTGCCCGCCGTCGGCACGCTGGAAGCCATCTCGGCGTAGCAGATGGCGGCCAGGGCGGCCACCACCGCGCCGATCACGAACGACAGCGTCACCGCGGGCCCGGCGTGCTGCTTGGCCTCGACGCCGGCCAGGGTGAAGATCCCGGTGCCGATGATGATGCCGACACCGAAGCCGATCATGTCCTTCGCGCCGAGCCGTTTGCGTAGCCCGTCCTTGCTCTTGCCCCGGTCGAGGACGGCCGAGACGCTGATCGTGCGGCGGAAAGCGCTCGTCATGCGGTGGACGTTAGAAGATCGCCGACACCCTCGCATCCCGGTTGGGCACGACTGTTCGGAGAGTCCGAATTCGCCCGTGTGGTCTTGGCTACGCCGGAGGCACGTCGGTGCGCAACGGCAGGTGCTCGGCGGCCAGGATCGCGGCCTGCACGCGCGACTGCAGCCCGAGCTTGGCCAGCACCCGCGACACGTGCGTCTTCACCGTGGTCTCGCTGATGGCCAGCTTTCTGGCGATCTGCGCGTTCGACAGCCCGTCGCCCAGGCACGCCAGCACGTCGCGTTCCCGTTCGGTGAGATCGGCCAGCCCGCGCGGCTGCTCCGGCTCCGGCCTGCTCACCTCGGCGAACGCGGTGATCAGCTTGCGGGTGACCTGGGGGGCCAGCACGCCGTCGCCCGCGGCCACCAGGCGGATGGCCTCGACCAGCCGATCCGGCTCGACGGACTTCAGCAGGAATCCCGCGGCACCCGCGCGCAGTGCGCCGTAGACGTACTCGTCCAGGTCGAACGTGGTGAGCACCAGGACCTGGCAGTCACCTGTCGCGGTGATCTCCCGGGTGGCGGCGATGCCGTCCATGCCGGGCATCCGGATGTCCATGAGCACCACGTCCGGCCGTAGCGCGCGGACCTGGTTGATCGAGGTCCGGCCGTCGGCCGCCTCGCCGACCACGGTGATGTCGTCGG
The DNA here is from genome assembly GCF_002919275.1 of Thermocrispum sp. Lineage (NCBI taxonomy): Bacteria > Bacillati > Actinomycetota > Actinomycetes > Pseudonocardiales > Pseudonocardiaceae > Thermocrispum > Thermocrispum sp. The sequence goes on from NZ_PKFA01000013.1 coordinate 15,173, forward strand.
CGCCGTCGAGGATCATCGCCAACCCGGCCCGGATCGCCCCGTGGTCGTCGGCAAGCAGTACGCGGATGCTCATCGGTCACCGTCCCCGTACGCGCCACCGGACCGCACAGGCAGCGAGGCGCAGACCAGCCAGCCCCGTCCGCCGGGCCCGGCCTGCACGGTTCCGCCGACGGCTTTGGCACGTTCTCGCATGCTCAGCAGCCCGACACCGCCTGCCTGCTGGCCGGCGATCCTGCTGGTCTCGTCGGACAGCTCGTTGGTCACCACGATCTCCACCTTTCCGTCGCGCCTGCGCAGCGTCAGCTCGGCACGGCACCCCGGCGCGTGTTTGATGGCGTTGGTCAGTGCCTCCTGGGCGATGCGATAGGCGGTCAGGTCGACCGCGGCGGGCAGCTGGGTGGCCTCGTCCAGTTCCGTCCGGACGTCGACGGTCATGCCGCTGGCCCGCGCGGATTCCACCAGCTTCGGCAGATCGGCAAGGCCGGCGGGTGCGGTCGCGCCGTCGGTTTCCGCTCCCTCGGTGCGCAGCAGCCCGATCATGGCACGCATTTCCGCCAGCGCCGCCACACTGTTGTCCCGTACCGCTTGCAGCACCGTGGTGATCTGGTCGGCGCGTTCCGGGTGTTTGGCCATGTTCAGCGCCGCGGCGGACTGGATGGCGATGGCGGACAGGTGTCCGGCGACGACGTCGTGCAGGTCACGGGCCATGCGGGCGCGTTCGTTGGCGACCGCGGCCTGCCGGTCCAGTCGGGCGATCTCGGCCAGCTGTTCGGCGTTGGCGCGCTCCGACTCGGCGATCTCCCGTTGTTGCCGGACGTTGGTCGCCCACCACACCGGGATCACCAGGAACGAAGCGAGCGCGGCCAGTGCCGCCACCCCGGCACGCCAGTCGGACGCCACGACCAATGCCAGTGCCAGGCCACCGATGATGGTCACCGCGACCGCGGGCACCATGGCCCTGCTGAGCCGCTGTGACCCGTACAGGGTGGCCGCGAACAGCAGATCGGAGAACACCACCATGACCGGCAGGGTCAGCCCGAACCAGGCGTCGACACCGACCATCAGCAAACCCGCCGCCAGACCGACCCCGGGCGCCCGGCGCCGCGCCAGCTCGATCAGGCAGAACGCGCCGAAGACGGCGATGCGCCACCACGGAAGCTCCGGCTCCGGCGGCGCGAACAGCCGGTAGAGGCCGGACGCGTACAGCAAACACCCCAGCAGGAACATGCCTGCCGCGATGAGTGCGTTCTGCTGCCAGATCGGCAAGGCGCGATACAGCGACAGGGGAGCAGGCAGCCTTCCCGCGGACACGTCCCCATCACAGCACAGGCCCGCTGACGCCACCTCCTACGAAGTGATGACGCCGACCTCATGCTGCCGGCCGATGGCAGGCGGGCATGCCGCAGCCATCGTCGATGACGTGCAGAACGTCGTCGACTTCATGACCGCCAATCCCATGGCGATCGTCATCGCCGCCGGAGAGATCGGCTTCTGGGTGTGCGTCGTCACGGGATTGGCCGCCCGTTATCTGCTGCGCATGCGCCGGACGAGCACCGTGTTGCTGGCTGCGACGCCGCTCATCGACCTGCTGGTGCTCGTCGCCACCATGGTCGATCTGGCCGACGGCGCGCTCGCCACCACGGTGCACGGCCTCGCCGCGGTCTATCTGGGGTTCAGCGTGGTCTTCGGGCCCAGCATGATCCGCTGGGCGGACGCGCGCTTCGCGCATCGGTTCGCCGGCGGGCCCGCGCCGGGCAAGCAGCGCCGTGACTGGTCCGGCCGGGTCCGCCACGAATGGACGCAGTGGGGCAAGTGTGTTCTTGCGTGCGCCATTGCCGCGGCGATCATGCTGGTGCTGATCTTCGTCGCCGGTACCCCGGAGCAAACCCGGGCGCTGTGGGCCGACGGCGGTTGGGTGCCGCGGCTGGGGCTCGTCGTCGTCATCTGGCTGGTCGCGGGGCCGGTATGGGAGCTGCTGTCCCGGCCTGGCGCCGGGGACCGTACCGCTGCGGCAGGCGACGAGACCGCGGGCGCGGTAGAGCGGGGCAGGCGATGATCGGGCTATTGGGGATCCTGCTGGTGGTGCAAGGCGCCGGTGGCCTGATCAACCGCGCGGCGGGCAGCGACGCCAAGAGCTGGTTCGTGCAGTTGCACGTGTTGCCGCCCAGCATGCACGTCGCGGCCAGCATGCTGATGCTGCTGGTGGGAGCGGCGCTTGCGGTCGCGGGGGAGCGCAAGCGCAAGGGGAAGGGTGCCGGCACCGGCTGATGGCCGGCACGACGAAGGGCCGGCGGGAAGACCGCCGGCCCTTCTCGTTCGCCTGGAGTGCGTCAGTCGAGGTAGTCGCGCAGCACCTGGGAGCGCGACGGGTGACGCAGCTTCGACATCGTCTTCGACTCGATCTGCCGGATCCGTTCCCGGGTGACGCCGTAGACCTGGCCGATCTCGTCCAGCGTGCGCGGCTGCCCGTCGGTGAGACCGAAGCGCAGCCGGACCACGCCGGCCTCCCGCTCGGACAGCGTCTGCAGCACCGACTGCAGCTGGTCCTGCAGCAGCGTGAACGAGACCGCGTCGACGGCGACCACCGCCTCGGAGTCCTCGATGAAGTCGCCGAGCTGCGAGTCGCCTTCGTCGCCGATGGTCTGGTCCAGCGAGATCGGCTCGCGGGCGTACTGCTGGATCTCCAGGACCTTCTCCGGGGAGATGTCCATTTCCTTGGCCAGCTCCTCCGGGGTGGGCTCGCGCCCCAGGTCCTGCAGCAGCTCGCGCTGGATGCGGCCGAGCTTGTTGATGACCTCGACCATGTGCACCGGGATGCGGATGGTGCGGGCCTGGTCGGCCATCGCCCTGGTGATCGCCTGCCGGATCCACCACGTGGCGTAGGTGGAGAACTTGTATCCCTTGGTGTAGTCGAACTTCTCCACCGCGCGGATCAGGCCCAGGTTGCCTTCCTGGATCAGGTCCAGGAACGCCATGCCGCGGCCGGTGTACCGCTTGGCCAGCGAGACCACCAGCCGCAGGTTGGCCTCCAGCAGGTGATTCTTGGCCCGCTCGCCGTCCCGCACGATCCATTTCAGGTCGCGGCGCAGCTGGGTGGGCAGCTCCTCGCCCTCCTCCTCGGCCTGCCGCAACCGCTCGGCGGCGTACAGCCCGGCCTCGATCCGCTTGGCCAGCTCGACCTCTTCGGCCGCGTTCAGCAGCGCCACCTTGCCGATCTGCTTCAGGTAGGCGCGCACCGAGTCGGCGGAAGCGGTCAGCTCGGCGTCCTTGCGCGCCTGCCGCAGGGCCTCGGACTCCTCCTCGTCCCAAACGAAGTCCTCGCCCTTGTCCGCGTCCTTGCCGACCTCGTCGTCGTCGAGGTCGTCCGCCAGGTCGCCGTCCACCACGTCGACCTCGACCTCGGCTTCGAGATCGGAAAGGTCCGGAGTCTCGTCGACGAGTTCGGCGTCGTCGAGCTCGGGCTCGGTCGCTTTCGCGGCCTTGCGGCTCTTGGCGGTCGACTTGGTCGTTCGCTTGCGGCCCTTCGCCGCGCCGGACTTGCCCGCGTCGACGCCGGACGCGCTCTTGGCCGCTTCGTCCTTCGCCGACGACTTGGTCCCGCGCCTGGTTGCGGTCTTTGCGACAGCCACTGACACCCTTTCGCAGCTTCGTGATCTGCTACGCCGAGGAAAACGACCTCAGCTGCATCAGGTTTCGGGGTGGGCACCCGCCTGCGGCATGACTATCGACCGATCCACCCGCCGACAGGGCCACGTTCCATTGTAACGACGATCGCGCCTTCCTCCGAAGTGCGCGTGATCGGCCGGTGATCCGCTCGTTGCCGGCCACGCCCACCCGGCTAGTGCGCGATCCCCTCGGCGACCGCCGCGGCGGCGCCGATGATGCCCGCCTGGTTCTGCCTGGTCGCCACCGTGATCGGGGTGCGGATCTGCAGCAGCGGCACCCATTTCTCCGCCTTCTTGCTGACGCCGCCACCGACGATGATCAGGTCCGGCCACACCAGGTTCTCCAGTACCGACAGGTACCGGTTGACGCGCTTGGCCCAGTCCGGATAGCTCAGCCCCTCGTTCTCCTTCGCCGACGCCGCCGCCTTGGTCTCGCCGTCGTGCCCGTCGACTTCGATGTGGCCGAACTCGGTGTTGGGCACCAGCCTGCCGTCGACGAACAGCGCGCTGCCGATCCCGGTGCCGAACGTCAGCAGGAGCACCACGCCGCGGCGGAAGCGCTCGTCGCCGAACCGGACCTCGGCGATCCCCGCGGCGTCGGCGTCGTTGAGCACGCCGACGTCCTCCGGCTCCCTGCCCAGCCTGCGCGCGAACAGCTCGTCGGCGTCCACGCCGATCCATGCCGGATCGATGTTGGCCGCGGTGTGCGTGATGCCACCCTTGACCACGCCCGGCACGGTGATGCCGATCGGGCCCTGCCAGTCGAACGTCTCCACGATCTCGGCGACCACGTCGGCGACTGCGTCCGGGGTGGCCGGCTGCGGGGTGGGGATCTTCAACCGGTCGCCGTGCAACCGGCCGGTGGACAGGTCGACGAGGGCCCCCTTGATGCCGCTGCCGCCGATGTCGACGCCGAACCCCATGCCACCGTCGGTGGAGGGATCCTGCGCACGTCGCGCGGCGGCTGTCGTGGTGTGTCGGGCCATCCGGCGGTCCTTCCCGCTCGATACCTGGAAGCGTTGTCTGCTCGACTTTAGCCACGTCCGCGGTGTGCCGGACGCGAGGTGTGCGCCTGCCGGACGGGTGTGGTCGGATAGTCGGGTGAGCAGTCACGAATGGGCAGAACTGGCCACGATCGCCGAGCAGGTGGCCGTCGAAGCCGGCCAGCTGGTGTTGCGCGCGCACCGCGACCGGTGGGAGTCCGGCGCGGGCGCGGGCGAAGACGGTCTGCAGGTCGACACCAAGTCGACGATCACCGACCTGGTCACCGCGGTGGACAAGGCGTCCGAGCGCCTGATTCGCACCCGATTGAGTGAGCTGCGACCGGGTGATCCGGTGCTGGGGGAGGAGCACGGCGCGGACGGCGAGGCCGAGCCGGGCCGGGTGGCGTGGGTGGTCGACCCCATCGACGGCACCGTCAACTTCGTCTACGGCCTGCCCGAGTTCGCCGTGTCGGTGGCCGCGCAGGTCGACGGGCAGTCGGTGGCCGGCGCGGTGGTCGACCCGGTCGGCGGGCGGACGTGGACCGCGTGGCGGGACGGCGGTGCGTGGCTGAACGGAACGCGGCTGCGCGCCTCGGCGGTGCAGAAGTTGGAGCTGAGCCTGGTGGCCACCGGGTTCGCCTACGACGGCGAGCGCAGGCTCCGGCAGGCCGATCTGGTCCGGTCGCTGATCGGCCGGGTGCGGGACATCCGGCGCGGCGGGTCGGCGGCACTGGACCTGTGCGCGGTCGCCACCGGCTGGGTGGACGCCTCGTTCGAGAACGGCCTGTCCCGCTGGGACTGGGCCGCGGGCGCGCTGGTCGCGCAGGAGGCGGGCGCCAGGGTCATCGTGCCCGGGCAGGACCCGGCGCTCGGTGACGGGACGTTCGCGGCCGCGCCCGGTATCGCCGACGAGCTGTACCGGGTGCTCGTGGAAGCCGGGGCAGCGCGCATCTGACGGGCGGGACACCTGGCACCGGGGTCCCTCCGCGGCGCAGCCGGGATCTCCGGTGCCGGGTGACTGCGCGGCCTCGACGGCACTGACGGCACTGACGGCACCGACGGCACCGACGGGACTGACGACACGTCCGGGATCGACTGTGGCCAGGGACGCGATCACCGGGCGAACGAGTGAGCAGGACCGCCGGCCGGTGCGGACGGTACGGGCCGGCGGACGGTCAGCACTGGCCGCTGCGGGCGGCCGCCAGCAGCTCCTTGCTCAGCTGCGGTTTGTCGTCGTTCGCCGACAACTCGCTGGACCGGCCGCGATACTTGTCCGCCCACTGGCTGAGCGCTTCCAGGGCGGTCAGCGCCTCCCGGCGCGGCCGCACGTCCACGAAGTCCTCGCCGATGGCCAGGTCGACGCTCGCACCCTTGCGCTCGTCCTTGACCAGTTCCAGGCACGGGTCGATCAGGCTCAGCGTGCGCGCGGCGGCCTCGCCGTTCTCGCCGAACCGGATCTGGCCCCGGCACGCCGGCTTCTCACGGTTCTCGTACGCCTTGTCGTTGGCGGGCTTGCCGACCCTGGTGAAGCCGATGTTGCGCAGCGACTCGGTCACCAGCGCGGCCTGCCGCCGCTTGCCGCTGGCGTTGAGCACCCGCACCCGGACCTCCTCCGGAGGGATCGGGTCGACGTGGTCCAGCGCGTCATGGCTGAGCGAGGTGTAGATCATGCCCGGCGGGGCCGATGCGGGCGGCTCGCAGCGGATCGCCTCGTCGATGTTGGCGCTGTCGTTGAGCACCTTGAACCAGATCAGCGCGGACGCGCCGCCGAGGATGGCGATCAGGATGAGCGCGGGCAGGGGACGGTACTTTCGGTACGGGCGTGTGGTGCCCCCTGAGATCCCCGACCGCACTGGTCCGCTTCCTTCCACCCGATCGCCGCTACCCACCCAGAGTGTCTGTGTTCTTAGGTTAGGCGTTACCGCCACCGATCGCTGGTTCGACCGCGACGTGTCCCCCGCGTGATCTCGGTCGCTTTCCCGCCTGGGACCCTATTGTGGCGTTGACCACGTGAAGATCGTGTAACCACGCCGCACCGGTTGATCGACGACACGGTGCGTGACCATCGACGTCGGCTCTCCGTAGTCACCCACCAGGGCTAATGTCGACGTGACACGGCTATCAGCACAGGGTGTGGCCTTGCCCGTGCCGAGCAGGCGTGAGCTACCCTCTGCTGGCTCCGGAGGGGTCGAGGAAGAAATTTCTGGTGGGCTCCGGGCACAAAAACGGGTACTGGAACGTTATCCAGCGCACGGGCATGACCCGACGTCGGACGGGCCTGCCGCCGAAACCAGACGAGAGAACGAGCAGCGCAGGGGTGAGAACCATGGCGACCGACTACGACGCTCCGCGCCGCAGTGAAGCCGACGAGCTGGCTGAGGACTCGTTGGAGGAGCTGAAGGCGCGCCGCAACGAGACTCAGTCCGGTGTGGTGGACGTCGACGAGGACGCGACCGCGGAGGGCTTCGAGCTTCCCGGTGCCGACCTTTCCGGGCTGTCCGGAGAGGACCTCACGGTCAAGGTGGTGCCGAAGCAGGCCGACGAATTCACCTGTTCGGTGTGCTTCCTGGTGCACCACCGCAGCAGGCTGAGCGAGGAGCGCGACGGGCAGCCGGTCTGCCGCGATTGCGCCTGAGAGGCTCCCCGGCAACGCTGTGACGGCGGTTGGCTTGCGGGCCTGAAGGAGCAAGGCCTGAACTAGTCGGAAAAAGAACGAAGGCGGTCCCTCGGCCGACATGGCCGGGGGACCGTCGCATGTTCGGCGACGCTTGCATGGGCAGAGGCCGCACCCCTGCACCCTGCTCGGGCGGGGACGGCGGAGTCGCGCTCGTTCGGCGGATGTGGCCGGACTGCTCCCGTTTGTGTCGTCCACAGCGAGCGGAGAGCAGATGACGTGGGCAGCATCGCGCTCGACACGACGGGCTGCGACGAGCTTCAGTGTGCGGCCGCAGTCTTCGGGGCGCCGGGGATTCCTCGGGTCCGTTCAGCTGGATCGGATGGCCGGATTCGCCGTGCTGCGGTCCGGTCAGCCGGTGTGGTTTCCGCTTCCGTGACACCGGCGAGCCCGCGGGTCCGCTCAGTGTGGATCGGCGGCCGGGTTCGCCGCACGCAGCAGCTCGGCCAGCCGGTGCGGCTTGCGGGTGCTGAACAACCAGTACGGCGTCGGGTCGTCCGGGTCGGTCAGGTGGACCCGGACCATGGTGCCGATCCAGCCACGGTGCACCACGTAGGCGGCCGGATCCAGCTCCGGGCCCATGGCCTTGCGCTTGGCGTCCTTCTCGACGACGTCGACCTGGCCGACGAATCGCACCGGAAGCCGCGCGTCACCGGCGTGCAGCTCGGTGTCCTGACCGGTCCGCACCAGCGCCACCTTGGTCATGCTCATCCGCACCAGGACGAACACCGCCAGCGGCACGAGCACCAGGTACGGCAACCACACCGGCACGGCGGGGAAGCCCATGTGGATCTCCGCCGCGATCAGCACCGCGGCGGCCAGCGGCAACGGCCATGCCCACCAGGCGACGTAAAGGCGTTCGGAGTACAGCGCCTCCGCTGCGGGCCGCGGTGCCCGGCGCGCTGCCACCGCCTGCTCCTCGCCCGGGGTGTGTGCGGAGTCGGCCATGCCGTTCAGAGTAATGTCGTGGCGAACCAGCAGCAGGAGTGGTGTCGAGGGAGTGTCTGTGTCATCGGTAGAGGTCCGTCTGACGCGTCTTGACCCGGATGCTCCGCTTCCCACCTACGCCCGGCCGGGCGACGCGGGCGCCGACCTGGCGACGATGACCGACGTGGTCATCCCGCCGGGGGAGCGTGCGGTGGTCGGCACGGGTATCGCGATCGCGCTTCCTCCGGGGTACGTCGGGCTGGTGCACCCGCGCTCCGGGCTGGCGGCGCGCGTCGGCCTGTCGCTGGTGAACACGCCGGGCACGATCGACGCCGGTTACCGCGGGGAGATCAAGGTGTGCCTGATCAACCACGACCTGCGCGAGCCGATCACGCTGTCCCGGGGGGACCGCATCGCACAGCTGCTGGTGCAGAAGGTGGAGCAGGCACGGTTCGTCGAGGTCCCGGCAGGCGAGCTGGGCGAGAGCGAACGGGGCACCGGCGGCTACGGGTCGACCGGCGGGCACGCCAGTCTGGCCGCAAGCGGCGGCCCGGATCTGGCTGACGGCAATGGAGAGGTGAGGTAGCAGGTGGTGCTCGGTCGCAAGCGCCGCAAGAAGCAGCATCGCCGCGGGCGGCACGCGCTGCCGGACGACGCTGAGCCGATGTACGGTCGGCAGACCCTTCCCGCCGAGGAGGAGGACGAGGAACTCGTCCCGGAGGAGGGCCCGTACGACGTCGAGGTGGCACCTGAGGACGACATCCCGCGCATGGACCTCGGGTCGGTGCGGATCCCGGTGCCGGACAACTGCCAGGTCCAGGTGGAGATGGACCAGGAATCGGGGCACGTGCGCGCGGTGCATGTGGTGACGCCGCACGGCCAGGTCACCATCAGCGCGTACGCCGCGCCGAAATCCAGTGGCATCTGGTCCGAGGTGTGCACCGAGCTGGCCGAGCAGCTGCGCTCGGACGGGGCGATCGTGCGCACGCTGACCGGGGACTGGGGCAAGGAGTTGTCGGCCAAGATGGGCGACATGGCGCTGCACTTCATCGGGGTGGACGGGCCGCGGTGGATGCTGCGCGGCGTCATCGCGAGTCCCAAGCACGTCGCGGAAGGGGCACCCGCGCAGCTGCGCGCGCTGATGAAGGAAACCGTCGTGGTGCGCGGATCCGGGCCGATGCCGGTGCGCACCCCGCTGCCGATCAAGCTGCCGCCGGCGATGGCGGAAGCGATCGCCCAGCAACGCGGTCAGGCCTGAGCAGGGCCGTCGCCGTCGGCGGCCGCCTTGGCGAGAGCCCGCACCGCGGCGTGACCGAGGATCGCCCGGTCTCCGCCGAATCGGTCGAAGGAGATTTCCACCAGCGCCGCCTTGGGCATGAGCTCCTGCCACTGCCGGGCGACGTCCACCGGGTGGACCGCGTCGCCCACGCAGCCGACGAGCCCGGCCGGAACGGCCACCCTGGCCAGCTCGTCGCGCTTAGGACCGGGATGGCGGGCCGCCGCGCCCAGCCCGTCCAGCAGGACGTCGCTTTGCCTGCGCCACGCGCGCTTCAGCTCCGCGGCGAGCCAATACGGCACGTCACGCGTGGCAAGCTCGAGCGCACGGGAAAGTCCGTAAGCCCGGATCAGGTCGGCCGACGTGCGAGCGGCCAGCGCGGCCGGCGCGGAGTCGTCACGGCCGATGTAGGCGGGCAGGCAGGCGAGAATGCCGGTGCAGCCGCCCGGCCGGCTGGCCGCCCATTGCACGGCGACATGGGCGCCAAGTGAGACGCCGCCGACCAAGAGCCTGCCGTTGGTCTCCTCGGCCGCCGCGTCGAGCGCCCTCAAGTAGTCGGTCACGACCGGCGCTCCGGGGCGATGCGGCCGCAGCTCGACGCCTGCGGCAGCCATGGCAGGGCCGAAGGCTTCCCGGAGGAACACCTCGTCGGATCCGCTGCCGGGAAGCAGCACGGCGAGTCGGGCGGGCGGCTGGCTCATGCAGGCTCACGACGATCGTTCGGGCACGGGCATCGGCCTATTGTGCGCAATGCTCCGGTGACGGGTGACCACCCGGCCACATGCCTGGTCGTACCCTGAAGGGGCACCGGGCAGGCGCGCCCATGGTGCTGTGTGCGACCACCGACGACGACTTGTAGGTATCTCCGTGAGTGCAGACCCCGAGGCCACGCCCGACAAGCAGAACCGTCCGGACCGGTCGGGACCGGCGAACGCCCGGACGGACGAGCCGCCGGCCGGGCGGGGCGGGGGCGCCGGGCAGGACGAGCGCGAGCTGACCCTGTTCGAGCAGATGGGCGGCGTGGCGGGGATGATCTACTCCGCGGTGCCGGTCGTGGTCTTCGTACTGGCCAACTCGCTGTGGGGGCTGATGACCGCCATCTGGTGCGCGGTCGGCAGCGCGGTGGCCATCACGGTCGTGCGGCTGGTCCGCAAGGAGTCGCTGCAGCCTGCCGTCTCTGGCCTGTTCGGGGTGGCCATCGCCGCCTACATCGCCTACCGCACCGGGACGGCCAAGGGGTTCTTCCTGTTCGGCATCTGGCAGAGCCTGGTCTACTGCGGCGGGACGGTGCTGTCGGTGCTGATCCGGTGGCCGCTGGTCGGCGTGTTCTGGAACTTCGTCAACGGCGCGGGCACCAGGTGGCGGAAGGACCGCAGGTCGCTGCGCGACTACGACATCGCCACGCTGGCGTTGGCCGCGGTGTTCGGATCGCGGTTCGTGGTGCAGCGGTGGCTGTACGAGGAGGACCTGACCGGCTGGCTGGCGGTGGCCAAGATCGGCATGGGCTTCCCGCTGTTCGCGGCGGCGCTGGTGGTGATCGTGTGGGCCATCCGGCGCTCGGACAAGCGGCTGGCGGCGGCGATCGAAGCCGAACGGCGCGCCGAGGAGAAGATCGAAGCGGAACTGCGTGCTCGCTACGGCGAGACGCCCGCGCAGTCCGAACCGGGACACGCGTGACGACGACCGTACCGGCCCGCGCCTTCGCCCGTGGGGTGTGCTTTCGTCCACACCGCCCCCGGCGGCTGGTGGGCGGGTGAAACCGAAAGCCGATGACTGAGCGAGAAGACTGGACCGGCAGGCAGCTGGAGCTCGAGGTGGGGCCGGTCGCGCACGGGGGCCATTGCGTCGCCCGCCACGACGGCCGGGTGGTCTTCGTGCGGCACGCCCTGCCCGGGGAACGGGTCGTTGCCGAGGTGACCGAGGACCGGCACAAGTCGTTCTGCCGCGCCGATGCGCTGGAGATCGTGCGTGCCGACGATCGTCGGGTCACCCCGCCGTGCCCGCTTGCCGTGCCCGGTGGGTGCGGCGGGGGGGGCTGGCAGCACGCCCCCCCGCCTCGCCTCCAGGCTCCGCCTCCTGCGCCTCCGCCGACGACGCGCTCTCAGGCTCAGACACCACCGGCGCGACCTTCACCCCGCTCCGATGCTCGCTCTTCTTCGACATTCGCCTTCAATCCCTGTCACGAACCGAGATCGTGCTCTCCGCCAGCCAGTCAAGATAAGGACCATGACCGGCAATCACCGGAAGGACAAGAACCTCCGGCACCTCATAGGGATGCAGCTCCGGCGCGCGCGTCAACAGCCGCGGCACCGCGTCCTCCATCAGCTTCAGGATGACCAGCGCCTCCGCATCCCGCTCCACCGCACCCTTCCAGCGGTAGATCGACGTCAGCCCCGGCACGATGTTCCCGCACGCGACGACCCCTTCCTCCACCAGCGTCCGGACCAGCCGCTCGCCCACCTCCACATCGGGCACGGTCATCAACGCCACACAGGCGCCTTTCGCCGTTGACATGCGCAACCCCCTCCCGCTCACCTGTCCGCGCCGTGCAGATCGCCGCCCCCAGCAGGCCGCGCCGGCGCTCACCACGCGACCTACTCCACGACCAGCAACCGCTCCGATTCCGCGTACAGCGCCTCGATGACCTCCCGACACTCCGCCTCCACCACCCGCCGCCTCACCTTCAGC
>NZ_PKFA01000053.1:0-26783 GCF_002919275.1 Thermocrispum sp.
TCGCCGTGGCACCGGACGGCACCCTGTACGTCGCCGATGCGGGAAACCACCGGGTGCAGGCGATCGGTTCTCCCGGGCGCTTCGGGAGGTGTCATGACCACAGTCGCACAGCGGCTTCTGATCGCGGGGGTCGCGGCCGCGATCACGCTCGGCGGAGCGAGTGTGCTCGTCATGCCGGACGACGAGCATGCGGCCCGCGACAAACCCGAACAGCAAACAAACGGCGGACCGGTGGTTGGTCAGACCGAGGTCGTCGCCACCCTGCCCAAGCCGGGGCACGACGGCAACGGGATCGCCGACGGGGAAGCTCAGTCCGGCAAGGGGCTGAGCATCGCCGCCGGTCCGGACGGGACGCTCTACGTCGCGGATGCCGACGGCAGGCGGATCCGCGAGATCGACACCGACGGCACGATCAGGACGCTGTTCGATGCAGGCAAGTCCGACCAGTACGGCAAGGTCAGCCAGGCAATCGCCACATCCGGTGACGGAAAGGTCTACTTCGGCGCCGAACTTCACGGCCGGCAAGGCCTGTGCGTGGCCGATCGACACGGCAACGTGAAGCAGCTCGCCGACGCATTCCCCACCGACGCGTTTGCCTCCCGCATCGACGACATCGCGGTCGATCGCCACGGCACGGTGTACCTGGCCAGCTCGGATCGATTCGTCGGACGGCTCGACACACACGGCAAAGTCACCACGCTCGTCACCGCCGACGATCTGCCCACGGACCTCCCGGCGTCGACACCGGACGACGAACACTTCGACGACGAACCCTCCTTCGCGATCGCGACCGACAACGCGGGCAACGTGGTGGCCGCCGATTCCCGGGCGGCCAGCCTGTGGCGCATCACGCCCGACGGCACGGTCACCCGGCTGGTCGGCGCGCGCGGCACGGGCAACTCCGGCCATGGCGGCCCGGCGGACCAGGCACAGGTCAGCCAGCACCTGACCGACGTGGCCGTCGACGACGAGGGCACCATCTACTTCGTCGACGCGGGCAACTCCTCGATCAAGCGCATCGACGCCGACGGAACCATCACGTCGATCGCTCCGGCGATCCACCTGCACCGGCCGGTCAGGAACATCGCCATCGGGCCGGACGGCGACATCCTCGGCAGCACCCACACCCAGATCGTGCGGGTCGGCACCCGCCGCGCCCAGCCGGGCGCCGCACCGCAACCGAGCACATGGTCCCCGGTGGCAGGCGCCGACACCGGCACGGTCCGCACCGTGGCAGGCGGCGGACACCAGGGGTCGCGGGACGACGAGACATTCGAGTCCTCCCCGCCACCGGTGGACACGATCCCGGAGCACGGACTCGCCCCGATCGGCAAGGGTGCCGTCGGACCGGACGGCTCGTACTACATCGCCGAGCCCGCCCGGCACGTCGTCAGCAAGATCGCACCCGACGGCACCCGCACCGTCGTCGCCGGGACCGGAAACATGGGCACCGAGTTCTCAGCGGCCGACGGCGAACCTGCCAGGGAAACCGACCTGTCGGCTCCGTCGTCGGTCGCCGTCGGAGACGACGGCGAGCTGTTCATCGCCGACCCCGGAGCGCAGCGGGTGTGGCGGGTCGGCCCCGACGGGACCATCGGCACCTACCTGAAGACCGTCGACGTGCAGGCGCCTGCCGGGAAGGGCGAGACCACCGACATCAGCCCGACGGACGTCGAGCTCGACCGGCACGGCCAGCTCTACGTCGCCGACGCGGGCAACGCGCACATCGTCAAGGTGTCTCCGGCTGGGAAGGTGACCACGGTCGCCGGTGGCGGCGGCAGCTACGCGGCTCGGCTCGCCCGTCAGGCTATCGTGGAGCAGCCGACAGCACTGGCCGTTGCCGACGACGGAACCGTCTACTTCGCCGAGAGATGGTCGTCCGGTCCCCTCCATGCCGTCCGAGGGGTCCGCCCCGACGGCCGGATCTTCACGGTTGCGGGCGGCTTCGACGATCTGGGCGGCTACGACGGGGACGGTGGCCAGGCGCCCTCGGCACGCCTCAACGCACCGGCGGACCTCGCGGTGGGGCCGGACGGCACGCTGTACATCGCCGACTCGAAGAACAACCGCGTCCGGGCCGTCGACCGATCGGGCCGCATCAGCACCGTGGCCGGAACCGGCGAACGCACCACCTCCGGCGACAAGGGCCCGGCGACCGCGGCCGCGCTGCACGAACCCATCACCGTCGACGTCGGCTCCGACGGCGCCCTCGTGGTGGGCACGAGCGACCGGCGGATCAGGGTGATCGACGACGGCACGATCAGCACGTTGATCGACTTGCGCGAAGCGGGCGACCAGCAGGCTCCCCGTGCGACGGACGTCCAGCTGAACGTCGTCAGCAGCGCCGCCGTCGATCCCACCACCGGTGAGCTGTACTTCGCCGACTCCGGCCGGTTCTACCGCGTCGACCGCGCCGGCCGGATGCACCCCGTCGACTCGCCTGCGTTGCTCAGCCTGTTCGACAACACCCCGCGGCCGCCGACGATGATGGCGATCGGTCCCGACGGCACCCTGTTCGTGGCAACCGACGAGGCGATCTGGCGGCTTCCGGACAGTGGTGGCCCCGTCCTCGTCGCCGGCTACGGCGCAGGCCGGCCGGAGGACGGCAAGATCGCCTGGGAAACCGCACTGAGCCAGGTCTACCAGGTGGCCGTGTCCCCGGACGGAGCCCTGTACTTCGTCGATCGTTGGGGTGTCTTCCGCGTGAACGACGACGGGCGGCTGACCGCGATCCTGGACCGGTCGAGCCAGCAGCACAGGTTCCGGATCGCCCCGGCCGCCGACGGAGTCGTGTACGTCGCCGACAGGGCCGAGCACCGCGTCTATCGGATCGGCCCGGACGGCAAGCGAACCGTGGTCGCGGGCAACGGCGAGGGCGACGTCACT
Source organism: Thermocrispum sp. (assembly GCF_002919275.1). NCBI lineage: Bacteria > Bacillati > Actinomycetota > Actinomycetes > Pseudonocardiales > Pseudonocardiaceae > Thermocrispum > Thermocrispum sp. The sequence goes on from NZ_PKFA01000053.1 coordinate 2,887, forward strand.
ACCGAGGACGACTACGGCGACGGCGGTGCAGCCACCGACGCGGTCCTGCCCTCCCCCTCGGACGTCGCGGTCGCCGACGACCACACCATCTACGTCGCCAGTTTCGGCGACATCCGGCGCATCGCCCCGAACGGTGAGATCACCACGATCCACCGAGGTTCCAGCGATTCCGACGGTACCGTCGGCCCGACGCAGCTGTGGGGCGTGAACGGCAACGGCGATCTGTACTTCAGCCAAGATGGACGCATCGCCGTCATCGCCAATCCGGCAGGCATCGGATTCTGGGCGGACATGCTGAGCACCCTCGCCTGGGCGGGCGCACTCGGCGTGCTCGCCGGTGCCGGCTACCTGGTGTTCCGTCATCGCGCGTTGGCGAAGGCGAAACCCAGCAGTCAGTACGACCCGTGGAGCCATTCCTGGTCGAACCCGTGATCCGGCGGCCGCCCACCTGCCGGTGGGCACCCGATCCACGGCGGGATCCCCTCGGCCTTGCAGGCCAGTGTCTCGACCGTGCCGGTGGGCACCCGATCCACGCGGGATGCCCACCGGCGGGCCGCCGCCGCGGTCGTCGGGACACGGTGTGACGCAGACGGCCGACAATCTCCAGCCACCGCCCCGTTTGCCCGGTTAACGTGGATCCATGACCTGGAGCGACTACACCACCTTCCTGGTGTTCGCGTTGCTCATCGCGCTGGCACCAGGACCGGACACCCTCGTCGTGCTCAAGAACGGCCTGGCCGGTGGCTTCCGCGCCGGGCTGACGACCATCTGCGGCATCACCACCGGCTGCCTCATCCAGGCCACGGCCGTCGGCTTCGGCCTCGGGGCGTTCGTGGTCCGCTATCAGGTGGTGTTCGAGGTCATCCGCTGGGCAGGCGTGGTCTACCTGTGCTACCTCGGCATCCAGGCGCTCCGCGCGGCCAAGCGCGGCGACTACGCCCAGGTCGGCATGCAGCGCCAGAACACTCGCCTCTGGCGGCGGTTCACCGAAGGGTTCCTCACCAACATCACCAACCCGAAGGTGCTGGTGTTCTTCCTGTCGGTGCTGCCGCAGTTCCTCGATCCGGCCACGGCCACCACGCTGGACGCGCTGGCGCTCGCCTACACGGTGGTGGCTGCCGGTGTGATCTGGCAGCTGGCCGTGCTGGTGGGCGTGCACAAGGTGCGCATGTGGATCTCCCGCACCGGAGTCCGTCGCGCCATCGACGCCCTCACCGGCACGGCGCTGGTCGGTTTCGGCGTCGCACTCGCCACCGAGTAGGCCGCTGCGCGAACCCGCGGGCCCGCCCCGCGCGCTCCTCTGGACGGAAGAACGCAGATCAACCCGCGAACCCGCGGACCTGCGCAGGCGCGGGCAGATCCTCGGCCTGCCCACAGGCCACCCGAGAACCTGCAGACCCGTGCTGGGACTGCGGCCACCCCCACAATGTCGTCCGCAAGGCCGGCACGACGCGTGACCTGCTCGGCCCGGCGGGCGGACGGCATCAGCCGCGATCGGGCGAGGTCGTGATCCGCTCCACCCGGGCGCCCAACCGGTTCAGGTTCTCCACGAAGTGCGGATAGCCGCGGTCGATGTGGAAGACGTCCCACACCTCGGTGACGCCGTCGGCGACCAGCCCGGCGAGCACCAGCCCGGCACCCGCCCTGATGTCGGAGGCCCACACCGGGGCGCTGGAAAGCCGTTCGACGCCGCGCACCACCGCGTGGTGGCCGTCGGTCCTGGCGTCCGCCCCGAGGCGCTTCATCTCGTCGATGAACCGGAACCGCGCCTCGTAGACGTTCTCGGTGATCATCGCCGTGCCCTCGGAGATCGCCGACAACGCCACGGCGAACGGCTGCAGGTCGGTGGCGAACCCGGGGTACGGCAGGGTCACGAAGTCGACCGCCTTCGGCCGGTCCGGCTGCACCACCCGGAAGCCGTTGTCGAACGTGGTCACGTCGGCACCGGCCAGCCGCAGCTTCTCCAGCACCAGGTCGAGGTGGTGCGGATCGACTCCGCGCACCGTCACGTCGCCGCGGGTGATCGCAGCGGCGAAACCCCACGTCGCACCGACGATCCGGTCCCCGACCACCCGGTGCGTCGTCGGGCGTAGCTCGTCGACGCCGTGCACGGTGAGGGTGGAGGTCCCCGCGCCCTCGATCTGCGCGCCCATCTGCTGCAGCATCCGGCACAGGTCGACGATCTCCGGCTCGCGCGCGGCGTTGTCGATCACCGTGGTGCCCTTGGCCAGCACGGCGGCCATCAGGATGTTCTCCGTGGCACCCACGCTGGGGAAGTCCAGCCAGATCTGGGCACCGCGCAGCCCTTCGGCTTCCGCCACCACGCACCCGTGCGCGATCTCGGTGGTGGCACCGAGCTTACGCAGCCCGTTCTGATGCATGTCCAGCGGCCGCGACCCGATCGCGTCGCCGCCCGGCAGGGCGACCACGGCCCGCTTGAGCCTTCCGACCAACGGCCCGAGCACGCACACCGACGCGCGCAGCTTGCCCATCGCCGGGGTGTCCGCACGGTACGACAGTTCCGCGGGCGTGGTGATGCGCACCGTGTCGCCTTGCAGATCGACCTCGCAGCCGACGCTGCGCAGGACGTCCGCCATCAGCGGGACGTCCAGGATCTCCGGGCAGTTGGTGATGGTCGTGGTGCCCTCGGCCAGCAATGCCGCGGCCATCAGCTTCAGCACGCTGTTCTTCGCACCGACGACCTCCACCTCGCCCTCGAGGCGAGCGCCGCCGTAGACGTCGAAGTGCTCACTCACGAGGCCATCATGCCGGGAGCGCACCGGTGACCGCGCAACGGGGCACGGTCAGTACGTGCACCCGCTGGTCGGCAGCTCGGCGATCGACGGCGGGGTCACGCCGTCGTAGATCGCCAGCAGCAGCGGCTGCGGGCACACCGACACCCCGTTGCGGCGGATGCCGACGTGCAGGTGCGGTCCGGTGGAGTTGCCGGTGTTGCCGGAGTACCCGATGTGCTGCCCGGTAGTGACCGCGCCGCTCACCAGGGCGGGCTGGCGGAAGTGGCAGTAGCTGTAGCGGCCGCCGTCGGTGGCCTGGATGACCACGCCGTAGCCGCAGCTGCTGTCGTTGACCGGGGTCGCTTCCCCGCCCCTGATCGCCAGAACCGGCGTGCCCTCGGCGACCGGCAGGTCGATCGCTGGGTAGTCGTGGTGCGGGTCGTCGTACTCGCTGCGCGGCAGCGTGTCCCTGGCGACCGGCAACGAGTAGTCGATCGAGGACGTCGACACCAAGGCCCGCCAGGTCGCGGTGTCGACGGTGCCGGTGGCCGGCAAGCCGTGCTCGGACTGGAAGGAGCGCACCGCATCGGCCATCGCGGCGTCGAAGACACCGTCCAGAGCGAACTGGGCACCGTGCTTGTTCAGCTGCACCTTCGCCGCGTTGACCGCGGCAGGCGCGTTCGCGCCCTCGGCGACCTCGATCACCAGCGCGGGCCAGGTCTCGTCACCGACGATGCCGTCGACGCCGAGCCCCTTGGCTTGCTGGAACGCCCGCACCGCGGCCGCGGTGTTCGGCCCGAACACGCCGTCGGGATCGGTCGGATGCCCGTGCGCAGTCACCAGGTACTGCACCGTGGTGACGTTGGGGCCACGATGCCCCTCCCGCGCCAGCGGCCACTGCGCGGCCGAAGCGGACGGCAGCCAGGCAGCCACCGCGATCCCCGCGATCACGGCGACCGCGACCGTCAGGGCGGCGCACGTCGAAGCGATCTTACGGCGGACAGTCATGAGCAGCTCCCCCTCGCGTGGTCCAGCTCGACGCTGGTGACCTTCGCACAAGCTGCCGCCAATGCAAGGGCACGATTTTCCCACTATGCCGGTGACCTGCGCAGACGGCCGATCACTGGGAACGAATGCGCCGCAGTGTGTTATGTCGCAGCCCGGGTGTGCCGGGCCGCGATCCGGCTAGGGTCGATGCATGGCAGTGAGGATCAACCGGGTGTACACCCGCGTCGGCGACAACGGCACCACGGCACTCGGAGACGGCACCCGCGTGCCGAAATCGTCCCCGCGCATCGGCGCCTACGCCGACGTGGACGAAACGAACTCGGCCATCGGGGTCGCGCTGGCCATCGGCCGGCTGCCCGACGACGTCGTGGCCGTGCTCAAGCGCGTGCAGAACGATCTGTTCGACGTCGGCGCCGACCTGTGCACTCCGGTCGTGGCCAACCCCAAGCACCCGCCGCTGCGCATCACCGACAGCTACATCGAGCGGCTGGAGCGGTGGTGCGACGAGTTCAACGAACGGCTCGGCAAGCTCACCTCGTTCATCCTGCCCGGCGGGACCCCGGGCGCGGCGCTGCTGCACCAGGCCAGGACCACGGCACGCCGGGCGGAACGCTCGGCATGGCAGTTGTGGGAAGCCGAGCAGGACACCACCAACCCGCTGGCCATCCGCTACCTGAACCGGCTGTCCGACCTGCTGTTCATCCTGGCCAGGGTGGCCAACCCGGACGGCGACGTGCTCTGGCAGCCGGGCGGCAAGTAGCCCCAGGAAACACGACAGGCCCCGGCGCCGTCAGGAAGCGCGCGGGACCTGGTGCCCCGGGGGCGCCGACTCCAGCCAGGACAAGAAGCCGGTGAGCGCCCCCGGGTCCATCGCGATCTCGATGTCCGGGCCAGCGGACGACGTGCAGCGCAGCACCTTCGCGCCGACCGGCAGCGTGTACTGCTCCTCCCGCGACGGCTCGCGCCGTTCGGTGATGTGCAGATCGGCGCGACTGAGCACCCGGTCCGGGCCGTTGCGCAGGCTCAGCACCCGGAACCACAGGAACTGCTCGCCCCGGTACCGGCCGATACCCAGGTGCCAGCCCGCGATCTCACCGCCGCGCCGACCCGTGCGCCAGCGCAACGCCACCGTGATGCCACCGCTGCGGCGCACGTTGCGCCAGCGCCATGCACCCCAGCAGACGACGACGCCGATCAGGGCGAGGAGACCGATGACCACCGTTGTGATGCTCACGACCACCTCGCCCCGCTGTCCGCTCAGGCCTTCTGCCCAGCGGCGCGCAATCGCGCTTGGGCTTTGGCCCTTTCCGTTTCGTCCTCGGCAGAGCTGAGCTGCTGCCGCGCCTGCTCGACGTCGATCTCCTCACCCAGCTCGGCCGACTCCGCCAGCACGCGGACCGCGTCGGCGGTCACGGACAAGAAACCGCCGTGCACCGCGGCGCCCACGTGCTCGCCGTCGGTGGTGGTGATGGACACCACGCCGCCTTCCACCAGCTGGCCGAACATGGGCTGGTGGCCGGGCAGGATACCGATCTCGCCCTCCGTGGTCTGGGCCACGACGAAGTTCGCCTTGCCCGACCACAGCCGCCGCTCCACGGCGACCAGCTCGACGGTCATCTCCGCCACTGCAACTCCTCGCAACTCGTCCGGCCGGAGTGGCCGAGTGTACTTGGTGCGGCGTGAACCTCGAGCCTCACTTGGTCAGCTCGCGGTACTTCTTCTCCAGGTCGTCCAGACCACCGATGCCCAGGAACGCCTGCTCCGGGTAGTGGTCGTACTCGCCCTTGGTGATCTTGTCGAACGCCTCGATGGTCTCGCTCAGCGGCACCGTCGAACCGGGGATGCCGGTGAACGTCTCGGCCACCAGCATGTTCTGCGACAGGAACCGCTCGATCCGGCGCGCCCGGTGCACCGTGATCTTGTCCTCTTCGGACAGCTCGTCCATACCGAGGATGGCGATGATGTCCTGCAGCTCCTTGTACTTCTGCAGGATCCGGATGACCTCGGAGGCGACCCGGTAGTGCTCCTCACCGACGATGCCCGGCTCGAGGATGGTCGACGTGGACGCCAGCGGGTCGACCGCCGGGAAGATGCCCTTCTGGAACACCGCACGGGACAGCTCCGTGGTGGCGTCCAGGTGGGCGAACGTGGTCGCCGGGGCCGGGTCGGTGTAGTCGTCCGCCGGCACGTAGATGGCCTGCATCGAGGTGATCGACCGGCCGCGCACCGAGGTGATCCGCTCCTGCAGCACGCCCATCTCGTCGGCCAGCGTCGGCTGGTAACCCACCGCCGACGGCATACGGCCGAGCAGCGTGGACACCTCGGAACCGGCCTGGGTGAACCGGAAGATGTTGTCGATGAACAGCAGCACGTCCTGACCCTGCACGTCGCGGAAGTACTCCGCCATGGTCAGCGCGGACAGCGCCACCCGCATACGGGTGCCCGGCGGCTCGTCCATCTGACCGAACACCAGGGCGGTGTCGTTGATCGTGCCGTCCTCGCTCAGCTCGAGGAACAGGTCGGTGCCCTCACGGGTGCGCTCGCCGACGCCGGCGAACACCGAGGTACCACCGAAGTTCTTGGCCACACGGGTGATCATTTCCTTGATCAGCACCGTCTTGCCGACGCCCGCGCCGCCGAACAGACCGATCTTGCCACCCTGCACGTACGGGGTCAGCAGGTCGATGACCTTCAGGCCCGTCTCCAGGATCTTGGTGCTGCCCTCCAGCTGGTCGAACGCCGGCGGGTCACGGTGGATGCTCCACCGCTCCAGGTCCTCGCCGTAGCCCGGCTGGTCGAGGCAGTCACCGAGCGCGTTGTACACGTGGCCCTTGACCTTGTCACCCACCGGGACGGTGATCGGGCCGCCGGTGTCCCGCACCGGGGCGCCGCGCACCAGGCCGTCCTGCGGCTGCAGCGAAATGGTGCGCACCATGTTGTCACCCAGGTGCTGGGCCACCTCGAGCGTGACGGTCTTGCGCAGCTCCTCGAACTCGACCTCGACCTTCAGCGCGTTGTAGATGTTCGGGACCTGCCCGCGCGGGAACTCGACGTCGACGACGGGGCCGGTGACGGAGACGATCCGCCCGACGGCGCCTTCGGTCTTGGCTGCGGTGTCTGCAGTGGTGGTCATCTCACTCATCACTTCCTGCTGCGGCCAGCGCGTCCGCGCCGCCGACGATTTCGCTGATCTCCTGGGTGATCTGGGCCTGGCGAGCCTGGTTCATCTCCCTGGTCAGGGTCTGCACCAGCTCGTTGGCGTTGTCCGATGCCGCCTTCATCGCAGTCCGCCTGGCCGCGAGCTCGGAGGCCGCCGACTCCAGCAAGGCCGCATAGATCCTGGTGTTGATGTACTTGGGCAGCAGCGCGTCGAGCAGCGTGTCCGCGTCCGGTTCGAAATCGTAGACCGAACGCAGCTGGGGCGCCGACGTCGCTTCACCCTCCTCGACGTACTCGACCTCCAGCGGGGCGATCCGCTTGGCCTGCGGGGTCTGGGTGAGCATCGAGCGGAACTCGGTGTAGACGATGTGCAGCTCGTCCACCCCGACGATGCCGTCCGCCCCGCCGCTGTCGCCGACGTCGTCCGCGCCTGCGAGGAACAGCTTGACCATCGTCTCGCCTGCCTCGCGGGCGTGCACGTACTGCGGCTGGTCGCTGAACCCGGTCCAGCTGGCCGCGATCTCCCGGTTGCGGAACCGGTAGTAGTTCACGCCCTTGGCGCCGATGACGAACAGCACCGGCTCCTTGCCCTGCTCCCGCAGCAGCGCCAGCAGCTCCTCGGTGGTGCGCAGCACGTTGGCGTTGTACCCACCACAGAGGCCCTTGTCGCTGGTGACCACCAGCACGGCGGCCCGGCGCGGGTTCTCCCGTTCGGTCAGCAGCGGGTTGTCCAGCGTCGTGGCGGCCGTGGCCAGCTCGGACAGCGCCGTGGTGATCTCCGAGCTGTACGGCCGGGCCGCCTCGACTCGCGCCTGCGCCTTGGCGATGCGCGAGGTGGCGATCAGCTCCATCGCCTTGGTGATCTTGCCGATGGACTTGGTCGCCTTGACCCTGGCCCGAAGTTCGCGAAGTTGCGCGCCCATCTAGCTCACCGTCCTAACGCGCCGCACCGTCGATGCTCCGCACATCACCGTCATCACTTCGGGGCGGGCTTGGCGACCTTGACGGTCTCCTGCCCGACCTTCTCCTCGTCCATCGCCTCGGCCTCGGCCTCCACCAGCGGCGTGCCCTCCGAGGTCACGAAGCCCTTCTTGAACTCCTTGGTGACCTCGACCAGCCGGTTGGCGAGCTCGTCGGAGAAGTCGCCGGTGTCCCGGATCTCCGCCAGGATGCCCTCGTGCTTGTGCCGGATGTGCTCGATGATCTCGGCGTTGAACCGGCGCACGTCCTCCAGCGGCACGTCGTCGAAGTGCCCGTTGGTGCCCAGGTAGACGGTCACCACCTGCTCTTCGACCGGAATCGGCGAGTACTCGCGCTGCTTGAGCACCTCGTACAGCCGGGCACCGCGGTCCAGCTGGCGCTTGGAGGCCTCGTCCAGGTCGGAGGCGAACGCGGCGAACGCCTCCAGCTCGCGGTACTGCGACAGGTCGATACGCAGCGAGCCAGCGACCTTCTTCATCGCCTTGATCTGCGCGTCACCACCGACGCGGGACACCGAGATACCGACGTCGATGGCCGGCCGCTGACCCGAGTTGAACAGGTCGGACTGGAAGAAGCACTGCCCGTCGGTGATCGAGATGACGTTGGTCGGGATGTAGGCCGACACGTCGTTGGCCTTGGTCTCGATGACCGGCAGGCCGGTCAGCGAGCCGCCGCCCATCTCGTCGGACAGCTTCGCGCACCGCTCCAGCAACCGGGAGTGCAGGTAGAACACGTCACCCGGGAACGCCTCACGACCCGGCGGGCGGCGCAGCAGCAGCGAGATGGCCCGGTAGGCCTCCGCCTGCTTGGTCAGGTCGTCGAAGATGATCAGGACGTGCTTGCCCTCGTACATCCAGTGCTGGCCGAGCGCCGAGCCGGCGTACGGGGCGATCCACTTGAAGCCCGCGGAGTCGGACGCCGGGGCGGCCACGATGGTGGTGTACTCCATCGCGCCGTGGTCCTCCAGCGTCTTCTTCACGCTGGCGATGGTCGAGCCCTTCTGGCCGACGGCCACGTAGATGCAGCGCACCTGCTTCTTCGGGTCGCCGGTCTTCCAGTTGGACCGCTGGTTGATGATCGTGTCCACGCAGACCGAGGTCTTGCCGGTCTTGCGGTCACCGATGATCAGCTGGCGCTGACCGCGGCCGATCGGGGTCATCGCGTCGATCGCGGTGATGCCGGTCTGCAGCGGCTCGTGCACCGGCTTGCGCTGCACCACCGACGCCGCCTGCAGCTCGAGCGCACGGCGACCGGTGGCCTCGATCTCGCCGAGACCGTCGATCGGCTGCCCGAGCGGGTTGATCACACGGCCGAGGAACGCATCCCCCACCGGCACCGACAGGATCTGACCGGTGCGCTTGACCTGCTGGCCCTCCTCGATCGACTCGAAGTCACCGAGGATGGCGACACCGACTTCCCGGGGGTCCAGGTTCAGCGCGACGCCGAGCACGCCGCCGGGGAACTCCAGCAGCTCGTTGGCCATCGTCGAGGGCAGGCCCTCGACGTGCGCGATGCCGTCACCCGCGTCGACGACGACCCCGACCTCTTCCCGGCTGGTGTCCGGGGAGTAACTCGAGACGTAGTTCTCGATCGCACTGCGGATCTCGTCCGAGGAGATCGTCAGCTCCGCCATGAAAGTTTCCCGCTCTCACTATCTCGTATCCACTGACAAAGTTCGTGTTGCCGCTAGCCGGCCAGCTGACCGCGCAGCGCCGCGATGCGGCCCGCCGCGCTGCCGTCGATGACCTCGTCACCGACCTTGACCACGATGCCGCCCAGCACGTTCGGCTGGACCTCGACGTGCACCGCGATCGGGCGCCCGTAGATCCGTTCCAGCTTGTCCGCCAGCTGGTTGCGTTCGTCGTCGGTCAGCGGCACGGCCGTCGTGACGTGCGCCACCGACCGCTCGCGCCGCTTGGCGGCCAGTTCGGCGATGCCGTCCAGCCCGTGCGCCACGGAACGGCCGGCCGGGTCGGCCACGACCTGCTCGATCAGCGACTGCGTCAGCGGGGAGACCTTGCCGCCGAAGACGGAGTCGACGAGTTGCCGCTTGGCCTCGGCGGGCGCGGCGGGGTCGCCGAGTGCCTGCTCGAGCTCGGGGGTCCGGTCGAGCAGCCGGGCGGTGGCGAACAGCTCCGACTCGACGGTGTCGAGCTTGCCGTCGGCCTCGGCGGCCGCCAGCAGCGCATCGGCGGCCAGCGTGCGCACCCCGTCGGCCAGCTCACGCGGGTTGGACCAGCGGCTTTCCGCCACCGTCTCGAGCACCTGCACCGTCGCCGCGCTGAGCTTGGCGCCGACCAGGTTGCGCACCAGCCCGACGCGGGCCGCCTCTGCGGCCGACGGGTCGGCCAGCGCGCGGCGCAGCGACACCTCCCTGCGCAGCACCTGCGCGAAGGCGGCCAGCTCGGCGCCGACCGTCTTCGCGTCGGCATCGGATCCGCTCAGCACCCCGTCCAACCGGTGCTCGGCGGCGGCCAGCGCCTCGCGGCTGGCGGCGTGCATGGATGGTGCGGCAGTCACCTAGTTCCTCGCTCCCTGAGCATCCAGCTCCGCCAGGAACCGCTCGACGGTCCGGCGCCTGCGGGTTTCGTCCTCGAGCGCCTCACCGACGATGCGGCTCGCCAGCTCGACAGCGTTGCGGCCGTACTCGGCGCGCAGCTCGGCGATCACCTGCTGGCGCTGGGCCTCCAGCTGGGCCTTGCCTGCCGCGACGATGCGCTCCGCCTCGGCCTGGGCCTCGGCCCGCGCTTCCTCGCGGATCCGCTCCGCCTCCAGCCGGGCGTCGTCGCGGATCTTGGCGGCTTCGCTGTGCGCCTCGGCCAGCTGTGCGGTGTACTGCTGACGCGCCCGCTCGGCTTCCGCCTGCGCCTGCTCGGCCTTGCGGATTCCGCCCTCGATCTCCTCCGTCCGCTTGGCGTAGGCCTCTTCGAACTTCGGGACCGCGAACTTCCACAGGACGAACACCAGGATCCCGAACGCGATCAGGCCGAGCACGATCTCGGCCGGCTTCGGGAAGACCGGGTTGTGCTCCTCGGCGGCGGCCAGGAGGATTGCCGTCGTCATCTACAACTCCAACGGGATCGGGTCGGCGACCGGGATCAGCCGGCCATGAAGAACAGCACGAAGCCGATCAGCGCGAGAACCTCGACGATGGCGAACGTCTGCCACGCGATACCCATCAGCTTGCCCTGGGCTTCCGGCTGCCGCGCGGTGCCCGAGATGACGGACGACCAGATCAGACCCACACCAATGCCGGGGCCGATGGCGGCGAGGCCGTAGCCGATCGCGGCAAGACCCGGGTTGATGTCGACAGCCTCCTGGGCACCCTGTGCCAGAACCATTGCGGTGCTCACTTGATGTTTCCCTTTCCAATCGGTCCGCGTGTCTGCGGATCGTCAGGCTTTGCGGTTGCTTACCTGGTCTCGGTGGTCGGTGTTCCTCAGTGCTCCTCGGCAAGTGCCTGGCCGACGTAGCTGGCCGCCAGCAGCGCGAAGATGTACGCCTGGATGACCTGGATCAGCGCCTCCAGGAAGGTCAGGGCGATCACCGCCGCCCATGACACCAGCGACACCGGCTTGAGCGCCGGAGCGGCTTCCAGCAACAGGTACTCGCCGCCGAGGGTGAACACCAACAGCAGCAAGTGGCCCGCGAACATCGCGGCGAACACACGGATCGCCAGCGTGAGCGGGTTCATGAAGAACTTGATGAACAGCTCGATGGGCACCAGCAGGAAGTAGACCAGCGTCGGCGCCCCTGGCGGCATCAGCTGGTGCTTGAAGTGCCCGACGAACCCGTGCTTGCGAATGCCGACGATGTTCCACATCGGGTAGACGATCAGCACGGAGATCGCCAGCGGGAAGGCGATGTGCGACATCGTCGGGAACTGGATGAAGGGGATGATCCCGTACAGGTTGTTCACCAGGATGAAGGTGAACAGCGCCACGAAGAACGGGATGAACGGGCGGAAGTGCTCCGACCCGAGCTGCTCACGCGCGATGTTGTTGCGCGGGAAGTTGTAGATCGACTCGGCGATGAACTGGAAGCGGCTCGGGACGACCTGCATGCGCCGGGCTGCCACCACGAAGAAGACCGAGATGATCAGCACCGACAGCACCAGCAGCACCATCGCCTTGTCCACGCCGCCGAAAATCGGCGGGAGGAAGAAGTCCGCCACACCCGGCGGGACGAAGTCTTCCTGTGCCAGTACCTGTGCGTCCAACGCACGGGCTCCTTCCGGTTCTCCCAGCCGGCTTCACACCGACGGGGGAATCGTCGTGATCTGCGGTTAACGTACCTGACCTGTCCGGGTGGCCTTGACCGAGGGTGAACCGCACCTTGCCTGGCAACTCCGCCCGGTGAGCGTGACCTTATCAGCTGCGGTTTCGCCCGCCGTACGGGCGTACTCTTTTCCCGCCGCGTGACCCCGCGTCACACGATCAACGTGGGGATTTTCGTCCTCCGGAAGGCCACCACCTCGGCACCGGTCCACACCACCACGGCGGCGATCAGGGTCAGCGCGAGTGACGTCGGGTGCAGCCACGCAACGCCCTTGAGGGTGATGGCCACGATCAGCAGTGCGACGAGCTTCACTACGTAACCACCAAGTGCGACGGCCATCACAACCTGCGGCGGCAGCTCGGCGGACTGCTTCATCAGCACCAGGGTGAGCAGCGACGACGCGACCGCGATCGCTCCGCCGAGCAGCGCGCCCCACACGCCGGGCAGGCCGACGGCCAGCCAGGCCACGAGCGCGCCGGCGGCCACCACACCCACCGACGGCCACACGGCGGTGCGCAGCATGGCGTCGGCCAGCTTCCGCACCGAATCGGCGTGCGTCTTGGGCACCTGCGCGGCCGCCTCGGTGATCTCGTCGGTGGCCTTGTCGGTCGCGCCGTCCTCGCTCACTCGCCCACTCCCTCGCTTCGGCTTCGCGGGTTGAGTCTAGGCACCGCCGAGACGATCACCGCCACCAGCAGGCCCGCCACGAACACCCACGCGACCAGCACCGGGTCGAACAACGTCAGCGCCACCGCGCCGAAGGCCAGCAACCCCGCCCACATGTAGATCAGCAGCACCGCCCTGCGGTGCGAGTGGCCCAGCTGCAGCAGCCGGTGGTGCAGGTGCATCTTGTCGGCGTGCATCAGGCTCAGCCCGCGCCGGGTACGGCGGATGATGGCCATGCCCAGATCCAGCAGGGGGATGAACAGCACGGCCAGCACCACGATGGCGGGCGACAGCAGCGCGACGACGTCGGTGCCCTGGTACTGCTCCGGGGAAAGCCTGCCGGAAGCCGACGTGCTGGCCGCGGCCAGCATCAGCCCGATGAGCATCGATCCGGAGTCGCCCATGAACAGCCGGGCGGGCTGGAAGTTGTGCGGTAGGAAGCCGAGGCAGGCGCCCGCCAGGGTGGCGGCGATGAGCGCGGGCGGGTAGCTGTCCACGTTGCTCTCCGGCTTGGCCAGCAGGCCGAGGGAGAACGCGCAGATGGCCGCGGCGGTGATGAAACCGAGGCCCGCCGCCAGCCCGTCCAGGCCGTCGACGAAGTTCATCGCGTTGACCATGGTGACGACCAGCAGCACCACCAGCAGGCTGCCCTGGTTCTCGTCCAGGATCAGGTAGCTGCCGAAGTCGCCCGCGGTGCCGCCCCACGGCACCCAGAACGCGTTCCACTGCACACCGAACAGCACCAGCAGTCCGGCGCAGGTGATCTGGCCGGCCAGCTTGGTCCACGCGTCCAGGTCGAAGCGGTCGTCCAGCGCGCCGATCAGCACGATCAGCCCGCCGCCGACCAGCACGCCGATCGGGTCGAGCGAGTACTCGAACGACGCCCGCAGCACCGGCAGCTGGTGGGCCAGGAACATGCCGCCCACCACGCCCGCGTACATGGCCAGGCCGCCCATGTACGGCATGGGCTTGGCGTGCACGTCCCGCGCGCGCGGGTAGGCCATCGCGCCGACCCGCATGGCGAAGGCCCTGGCCACGCCGGTGAGCAGGAACGTCAGCGCGGCGGTGATCAAGCCCACGAGCACGTACTCGCGGATGGGAACGGTGACCGTCGTCATGGGCGTCAACCCGCGACCTGCACCTGGGTGCCGAGCGCTTCGGACACCGCGTCCACGCCGACCGATCCGGTGCGCAGCACCACCGGTTCGTCGCCGGTCAGGTCGACGATGGTGGACGGGACGGGATCGCCGGACGGGCCACCGTCGAGGTAGACCGAGACGTCGTCGCCGAACTGCTCGACGGCCTCCGTCGCGGTGGTGGCGGGCCGCTCACCGGACCTGTTGGCGCTGCTCACCGCCATCGGGCCGACCTCGCGCAGCAGCTCGAGCGCGACCGGGTGCAACGGCATCCGCAGCATCACCGTGCCGCGGGTGTTGCCCAGGTCCCACGACAGGCTCGGCGCGTGCGGCAGCACGATGGACAGATCGCCCGGCCAGAACGCCTCGATGAGCGTGTATGCCTGCTTCGGCACGCTGAGCACCAGGCCTTCGACGGTCTCCCAGGAGCCGACGAGCACACCGACGGGCATGTCCGGACCGCGCCGCTTGGCCGCCAGCAACGAGCGCACCGCGGCACCGTCGAAGGCGTCACAGCCGATCCCGTAGACCGTGTCGGTCGGCAGCACCACCAGCTGCGCGGACCGGACGGCGGCGGCCGCCGCCGCGATGCCGTCGGCGCGCTGCTGACGTATCGCGCAGTCGTACACCTGGCTCACTCCGGTGAGCCTAGACCGACCGCGATCCTGCTCACGCCAAGCCCCTCACGCCGCCGCCGCGCCCGGTGTGACGTCGCCGATCGCCCGGAAGACGGCGACGTCACACGGTGTTGCACCAGGTGTGAGCACTCAGCGCGACGGCTTCGGCCGGGGTGGCGGCACCGAGCTGGCCGGCCGTCAGGCAGGTGAACCGCTCGACCGGGCGATCCCGCCGGGCAGCAGGCAAGCAAGCGGACCGCTCGACCGGGCGACGGGCACGCCGGTGAACCCGGCGGCCGGCGGAGCGCAGCCGGGCACGCCGATCGACACCGTGGTGATCGGCGGCGGGCAGGCCGGGCTGTCCACCGCCTATTTCCTGCGCAAGTTCGGCATCGAGTACGTGGTGCTCGATCACTCCCCCGCCGCGGGCGGCGCCTGGCAGTTCCGCTGGCCGTCGCTGACCCTGTCCACCGCCCATCGGGTGCACGACCTGCCCGGCATGCCGCTCGGCGAGCAGGACACCTCGCGCCCCGCTGCCGAAGTGGTCTCCGAGTACTTCGCCCGCTACGAGCGGACCTTCCAGCTCAACGTGCGACGTCCGGTCCACGTCGCCGCGGTTCGCGACTCGGGCGACCGCCTCGTCGTCGAATCCTCCGCCGAGGTGTGGCTGGCCCACACCGTGGTGAACGCCACCGGCACATGGGACAAACCGTTCGTTCCTTACTACCCCGGCCGGGAGACGTTCCGCGGATGGCAGCTGCACAGCTCCGCCTACCCCGGTGCGGACGCCTTCGCGGGCAAGCATGTCGTCGTGGTCGGCGGCGGCGCGTCGGCCACCCAGCAGCTGGCGGAGATCTCCCAGGTCACGACCACCACGTGGGTGACAAGGCGGCCGCCGGAGTTCCGTGCCGCCGGGGCGTTCACCGAGGAGTGGGGCCGGCGGGTGGAGGCGGCCGTCGCGGCCAACACCGCTCGCGGCGGCCCACCGCGCAGCGTGGTCAGCTACACCGGGCTCGGCCTGACCCCCGAGGTGGAGGCGGCGCGGAAGCGCGGCGCTCTCGACCGGCTGCCGATGTTCGACCGGATCACCCCGGACGGCGTGGCGTGGGACGACGGGCGGTTCGTCCGTGCCGACGTGATCCTGTGGGCGACCGGCTTCCGGCCCGCCGTCGATCACCTGGCTCCGCTCAAGCTGCGCGAACCGGCGGGCGGGATCGCGGTGGTGAACACGCGAGCGGTGCGCGAGCCACGGCTGTTCCTCGTCGGCTACGGACCATCGGCCAGCACCATCGGAGCGGCACGGGCCGGCCGCGTCGCGGCCACCGGGGTGCGCGACCTGCTCACGGCGAAGGACCTGCAGGTGGCGTGACGCCTACTCGGTCGGCGCGCCGCGCACGGCCGTGGCGAAGCGCGGCCGCCCGGCCAGATCCTTGTGATCTCGCACGTCACCGAGCACACGGCGGCTGCGCAGCAACGCGGGCACCGCTTCGCCGTGACTGTCGTCGTGCTCGATCGCGACGCCGCCGCCGGGTACCAGCAGCCGGGCGGCGATGGCGACCACGTGACGGATGATGGCCAAGCCGCCGTCGTCGGCGAACACCGCTTGCGGCGGATCGTGCTCGGCCACCTCGGGTGGCAGCTGGGCGTTGCGCGGCACGTACGGCGGATTGCACACGACCAGGTCGACCACGCCGTCCAGCTCGCTGAACAGGTGCGGATCGGTCACGTCACCGGAGTACAGCTTGATCGGCGTGTCACCGGCCTCGGCGCGCCGGTTCGCGTTGTGCCGGGCCCACGCCAGCGCCTGCGGGTCGTTGTCGACCGCGTAGACCTGGGCGTCCGGGCGTTCGTGCTGGATCGCCAGGGCGAGCGCGCCGGACCCGGTGCACAGGTCCATCACCACCGGGCCTTCCCGGCCCTTCAGCAGCTCCAGGCCCCACTGCAGGATCAGCTCGGTCTCCGGCCTCGGCACGAACACCCCGGGACCGACCTCGACGTCGACGGGGCCCATGGTGGCCACGCCGGTCAGGTGCTGCAGCGGCACCCGCTTGGCGCGCTGCTCGACCAGCTCCCGCAGCGCCTCGATCACCGGGGGATCGACCAGCGGGATCAGCGGCAGCCTGCTGCGGTCGACCCCGAGCACGTGGGCCGCCAGCACTTCGGCGTCCACCCGCGGGGAGGGCACCCCCGCCTGCTCGAAAATCCGGATGGCCTCCAGGATGGCCAACCGCAACGGTTGCCGCTTCACGTCGTCAGCCTAACCGGGCAGACCGGCCCGAGCAGGGAGGAACCGCCGCGGGCGAGCAGGCTCACGCCCCGGTCCGCTCGGCCTGCGCCTTGGCGTGCTCGGCCAGCCGCTCGGCCCGGTCGGCGGCGGCCAGTGCGTCGAGCACCGCGTCCAGGTCGCCGTCCAGCACCTGGTCGAGGTTGTAGGCCTTGTAGTTGACCCGGTGGTCCGAGATGCGGTTCTCCGGGAAGTTGTAGGTGCGGATCCGCTCCGACCGGTCGACCGTGCGCACCTGCGAGCGACGGGCGTCGGCCGCCTTGGCCGCGGCCTCCTCCTCGGCCATGGCCTGCAGGCGGGCTTGCAGCACCTGGATCGCTCGCGCCCGGTTCTGGATCTGCGACTTCTCGTTCTGGCAGGTCACCACCAGCCCGGTGGGCAGGTGGGTGACCCGCACCGCGGAATCGGTGGTGTTCACGCTCTGCCCGCCCGGCCCGGACGACCGGAACACGTCGATCTTGAGGTCGTTCGGGTCGATCTCGACGGTGACCTCTTCCGGCTCCGGGTACACCAGCACACCGGCCGCGGAGGTGTGGATACGGCCCTGCGCCTCAGTGACCGGCACGCGCTGCACGCGGTGCACGCCGCCCTCGTACTTCAACCGGGCCCAGACCCCGTCCGGGCCGTCACCCTTGCCCTTGATGGACAGCGTGACGTCCTTGTAGCCGCCCAGCCCGGTGTCGGTGGCGTTGAGCACCGTGGCCTTCCAGCCCTGCCGCTCGGCGTAGCGCAGATACATGCGCAGCAGGTCGCCCGCGAACAGCGCGGACTCCTCCCCGCCTTCGCCGGACTTGACCTCCAGGATCACGTCCGACGCGTCGTACGGGTCCCTGGGCAGCAGTAGCTCGGTGAGCCGGTTCTCCAGCTGCTCCACCCGCTTGGCCAGCTGTTCGGCCTCGTCGGCGAAGCTTTTGTCCTCGGCCGCCAGCTCGCGCGCGGCGGCCAGGTCGTCCTGGGCCGACGACAGCTCGGTGCAGGTGGTGACGATCGGCTTCAGTTCGGCGTATCGCCGACCCAGCTTGCGCGCCCGCACGGCGTCGGCGTGCACCGCTGGGTCAGCGAGTTGCCGTTCCAGCTCGGCGTACTCGTCGAGCAAGCCTTGCAGCGACGAGGCGTCCAATTACTTCTTGCGCTTGCCGTAACGGGCCTCGAACTTGGCCACCCGGCCACCGGTGTCCAGGATCTTCTGCTTGCCGGTGTAGAAGGGGTGGCAGTTGGAGCAAACCTCGACGTGGATGTGACCGGTGGACTTGGTGCTGCGGGTGACGAAGCTGTTGCCGCAGCTGCAGACCACCTGGGTCGGCACGTACTCGGGGTGAATACCGCTCTTCATGGTGTCCTCTCTCGATGGTCCCGGGTCCTCGACCGACAGGTGAGGTGAAGCGGGACCGGACTCGTGCTGCTCGATTCTGCCAGACGGGCAGCCATGCCTCTCAACGCGGCCCGCCCGGCGGGCATTCCCGGTCCGGCCCCGCTCAGTCGCCGCCGTTGACGCCGTTGCCGTCCGGCGCGGTCTTGGCCACCTGCATCAGGAACTCGGCGTTGTTCTTGGTCTTGCGCAGCCTGCTCAGCAGCAGGTCGATGGCCTGCTGCGAGTCCAGGGCGTGCAGCACCCGGTGCAGCTTGACCGTCACCGCCAGCTCGTCCGGCGACAGCAGCAGCTCCTCCTTGCGGGTACCGGACGGGTTGACGTCCACCGCGGGGAAGACCCGCCGCTCGGCGATCTTGCGGTCCAGCTTCAGCTCGGCGTTGCCGGTGCCCTTGAACTCCTCGAAGATCACCGTGTCCATGGTCGAGCCGGTCTCCACCATCGCCGTGGCGAAGATGGTCAGCGAACCGCCGTTCTCGATGTTGCGCGCCGCGCCCAGGAACCGCTTCGGCGGGTACAGCGCGGTGGAGTCGACACCACCGGACAGGATGCGGCCGCTGGCCGGCGCGGCCAGGTTGTACGCCCGGCCGAGACGGGTGATCGAGTCCAGCAGCACCACCACGTCGTGGCCCAGCTCGGTGAGCCGCTTGGCCCGCTCGATGGACAGCTCGGCCACCGAAGTGTGGTCCGACGGCGGGCGGTCGAACGTCGAGGCGATCACCTCGCCCTTGACGTTCCGCTGCATGTCGGTGACCTCTTCCGGCCGCTCGTCCACCAGCACCACCATCAGCCAGCACTCCGGGTTGTTGGTGGTGATGGCGTTGGCGATGTCCTGCAGGATCGTCGTCTTGCCCGCCTTGGGCGGGGACACGATCAGCGCCCGCTGGCCCTTGCCGACCGGCATGATCAGGTCGATCACCCTGGTGGTCAGCTTGTGCGGCTCGGTCTCCAGGCGCAGCCGCTCGTTCGGGTACAGCGGAGTCAGCTTGTGGAACTCCGGCCGGTTCTTGGCCTTCTCCGGGTCCAGACCGTTGATGGCGTCCACCCGCACCAGCGGGTTGAACTTCTGCCGCTGCTGCTCGCCCTCGCGCGGCTGCCGCACCACACCGGTGATGGCGTCCCCGCGCCGCAGGCCGTACTTGCGCACCAGCGACATGGACACGTACACGTCGTTCGGCCCCGGCAGGTAACCGGAGGTGCGCACGAACGCGTAGTTGTCCAGCAGGTCGACGATCCCGGCGACCGGCAGCAGCACGTCGTCCTCGCGGATCTCGGCGTCACCGCCGCTGCCCGAATCGCTGTTCCGGTTGCGGCGGCGCCGGTCGCGCGACCGCCGGCTGCGCCGGCTGCCACGGTCGTCGTCGCCCTGCCGGTTGTTCTGGTCGTTCTGGCGGTTGCCCTGCTCGCCGGACCTGGCCGCCTGCTCCTGCTGCTGGCCCTGACCCTTGCCGCCTTGCTCGGCGCGCTCCGCCGTGCCTGCGCCTTGGTCGGCGCCGCCCTGGTCGCCGGATGCAGCCGCCTGCTGCTCCTGCTGGCCTGCCGCCGCCGGCTGCTGCGCCTCCTCCTGCTGCTGCGGCTGGTCGGCGGACGCCTGCTGCCGCGACGAGCGGCGGCGGCGCGTCTGCTTCGCCTCCTGCTGCTTGGCCTCCTGCTGCTGCGCCTGCTCCTGCTGCGCAGCGCCCTGCTGCGCCGGATCGGCGGCGGCCTGCTGCTCGGGCTTGCGCTCCTGCTGCCCGCCCTCCTTCGCCGTGCCTTCCGGCTTTCCGTCGACACCGTCCAGTGGCAGCGTTTCGTCCTGCTTGGCGGTCTTGCGGGTGCGGGCCGGGGTGCCCTGCCGCTCGCGGATGGCGGCGATCAGCTCCCCTTTCCGCATACCCGAGATGCCGGTGATGCCCAGCTCTCCGGCGAGCTGTCGCAGTTCCGCGATCACCATGCTGGACAGCCCGCCAGATCGCTTCTTGGGCGCCGCGGGCGCCTCGCCACTGGCCTGCGGTGCGGTCTCGACCGTCACGTTGTCGCTCCCCGAAGATGAAGATTGCGAAGATGAAGTCTGATTCTCCGCGTCACCGCTGAGAAGATCGGTGTTGCTCACGCATGTCCTTCCTGACCGATGCCCGCGTGGTGGACACCGATGCAAACGCCATCCGCGCCGAAGGCGCCGAAAGCGATCTGTAACTCACGGGGCAAGCCCATGCACCCCCCGTGCGAACGGCCGGCAGAGATAAAACATCGCTGCGGCGGCGCACGCACTGGATGTGCCCGTCCCCCGCTGGGACGAGCCGAGAACGGCCACCGCGTGACGACATCCGCACCGGATGACTGTCACCGAGCCCGATATTCGAACGGACGCGGATGAAACAGATGATGTACTCCGGCAGAAAACCAGAGGCTTACACCTGGTGCGGCATGAGCGCGCACGGTGATCGAACGCCTCTGAGCCTAGACTGCCCCTTCACTCGGTGCAACAACCACCCCCCGGTGAGTTGTTCCCGACCTGGTGATGTTCCTGCCCGCGGTCACCGGTGAGCAACACGTCCGTCGGCCGTGCTCGGTGCCCGCTCGGGCCCCGCTCACGCCGCCGCGACGGTCACGCCGCCCATGTCCACCGGCAGCTCCTTGATCCGGAAGCCTTCGGTGTCCACGTCGTCCGGCAGCCTGCCGTCGCTGGTCAGCGCCAGCACCGACGGCCCGGCACCGCTCACCGCGGCGGCCACGCCCCGCTCTCGCAACCGCTGGACCAGCGCGGCCGTCCTGGGGTAGGCGGGCGCCCGGTACTGCTGGTGCAAGCGGTCCTCGGTGCCGGGCAGCAGCAGGCTCGGATCGGTGGTGAGCGCGTGCACCCCGAGCGCCGCCCGAGCCGCGGCGTGCGCGGCGTCGGCGTGCGGGACCGTCTCCGGCAGCAGGCCACGGGTGGCCGCGGTGGAGGACTTCTCCTCGGCGATGGCGATCACCGGCCGCACCTGCGGGTGCGGCTCCAGCCGGGCGGCCTGCCACCTGGCGCCCTCCATCCAGGTGATCACCACTCCGCCGAGCAGGCTGGCGCCCGCGTTGTCCGCATGTCCCTCGAACCCGGCGGCCAGCTGCAGCACCGCGTCCCGGTCCAGCGGCCTGCCCGCCAAGCCGTAGGCGGCCGCCGCACCGGCCACCACGGCCGCGGCGGACGAGCCGAGGCCGCGCGCGTGCGGGATGGCGTTGGCGCAGGTCAGCCGCAGCCCGGGGATCTTCAGCCCGATCCTGTCCGCGGTGTGCCGCACGGCACGGACCACCAGGTGGCTCTCGTCGCGCGGGAGCGCGTCCACCCCGCCGGCGCCGGTGTCGACGATGTCCACCGCCAGGCCGTCGTCGACGATCTCGGCCTCGACCACGTCGTAGAGCGCCAGCGCCATTCCCATCGTGTCGAAGCCCGATCCGAGGTTGGCGGTGGACGCGGGCACCCGCACCCTGACCGCGGTCACGACAGTCCCAGCGCTTCCGCGACGGCGTCGGCGTCCACCGGCAGCGCCTCGACGCGAGCCGCCCCGGTACCCGTCCAGCCGGTCAGCGCGGTGTCCGGGTCCTTCAGGCCGTGCCCGGTGACCGTGCACACCACCAGCGATCCGCGCGGGAGCCGCCCCTGCTCGGCCACCTTCAGCAATCCGGCCACACCGGTGGCCGACGCCGGCTCGACGAACACGCCTTCCTTGGCGGCCAGCATCCGGTAGGCGGCCAGGATCTCCTCGTCGGTGACCGCCTCGAACAGGCCGCCGGACTCGTCGCGCGCGGCCACCGCGCCCGCCCACGACGCCGGGCTGCCCACCCGGATGGCGGTCGCCACGGTGTCCGGGTTGGACACCGGCTCGCCGCGCACCAGCGGCGCGGCCCCGGCCGCCTGGAACCCGAACATCCGCGGGGTGCTGGTGACCACACCGTCCTTGGCGTACTCGGTGTAGCCTGCCCAGTAGGCGGTGATGTTCCCGGCGTTGCCGACCGGCAGGCAGTGCACGTCCGGCGCCCGGCCGAGCACGTCGCAGATCTCCCACGCCGCGGTCTTCTGCCCGATCAGCCGCACCGGGTTGACCGAGTTCACCAGCATGATCGGGTGCTCGGCGGTGGTCTTCGCCGCCAGCTCCAGGCAGTCGTCGAAGTTGCCGTCGATCTGCAGGATCTTCGCCCCGTGCAGCACCGCCTGGGCCAGCTTGCCCATGGCGATCTTGCCCTGCGGCACCAGCACCGCACAGGTCAGGCCGGCGCGCGCGGCGTAGGCAGCGGCCGAGGCGGACGTGTTGCCGGTGGACGCGCACAGCACCGCCTGCGTGCCGCTGGCCAGCGCGTGCGTGATGGCCACGGTCATCCCGCGGTCCTTGAACGACCCGGTCGGGTTCAGGCCCTCGACCTTCAGGTACACCTCACACCCGGTCAGCTCGCTGACGTGCCGGGCGGGCACCAGCGGTGTGCCGCCCTCGCCAAGCGTGACGATCTCCGCGCCGTCCGGGACGGTGATCCGGTCCCGGTAGGCCGCGATGATGCCCAGCGCGCTCATGCATCCTCACCTTCGACCCGCATCACGCTGATCACCTCGTGCACCACGGGCAGCTGCTCGATGTCCCGCACCGTGGCCCGCAGCGCCGCGTCGGTGGCCGTGTGCGTGACGATCACCAGGCTCGCCGTGTCGTCGGCGTCCCGCTGCTGGACCGTGGCGATGCTGACGTCGTGTTCGGCGAACACCTGCGCCACCTGGGCCAGCACACCCGGCTTGTCCTGCACCGCCAGGCTGACGTGGTACCTGGTCGGCGTGTCGGCCATCGGCCGGATCGGCAGCTGGGCATGCGCCGACTCGCGCGGCCCGCGGCTGCCGAGCACCCGGTTGCGCGCCACCGCCACCAGGTCGCCGAGCACCGCGGACGCGGTCGGGGCACCGCCTGCGCCCTGACCGAAGAACATCAGCTCGCCCGCCGCGTCGGCCTCCACGTACACCGCGTTGAAGGCCCCGCCGACCCCGGCGAGCTGGTGCGTGCGCGGGATCATCGCCGGGTACACCCGGGCGGACACCGACTCCGAGCCGTCCACCGGGTCGACCACGCGCTCGCAGATGGCCAGCAGCTTCACCGTGCGGCCCAGCTCCTTGGCCGCCGCGATGTCGGTGGCGGTGATGCCGGAGATGCCCTCGCGGTGCACGTCCGCCGCGGTCACCCGGGTGTGGAAGGCCAGCGAGGCCAGAATGGCCGCCTTGGCCGCCGCGTCGTAGCCGTCCACGTCGGCGGTGGGGTCCGCCTCGGCGTACCCGAGCCGGGTGGCTTCCTCGAGCGTCTCGGCGTAGCTGGCGCCCGACGAGTCCATCGCCGACAGGATGTAGTTCGTCGTGCCGTTGACGATGCCCATCACCTTGGTGATGCGGTCACCGGCCAGCGACTCGCGCAGCGGCCGCAGCAGGGGGATGGCCCCGGCCACGGCAGCTTCGAAGTACAGGTCCGCGCCGGTGGCGTCGGCCGCCTCGGCCAGTTCCGCCGAGCAGTCGGCGAGCAGCGCCTTGTTCGCCGTCACCACCGACTTGCCCTGCCGGAGCGCGGACAGCAGCCACGTGCGCACCGGCTCGATGCCGCCGATCAGCTCGACGACCACGTCGACGTCGGAGTCCACCAGCGCCTGCGCATCGTCGGTGAGCAGGTCCGCAGGTACTTCCGGGTG
>NZ_PKFA01000061.1:0-26654 GCF_002919275.1 Thermocrispum sp.
CGCCGTACGGGCCCGGGGCGCTCGGCGGTGGAGCTGGGCGTGGCGGCGCCTGCGGACGCGGCGGCTCCGGACGGGACGGCTCCGGCGCCGGCTCGTCCGTCGGCCCGAACTGCATCTCCTGCGGCTGCCCGGCGGGCGTCGTCGGGGCTGGCTCTTCGTCGGCCCTGCGCAGTTCCTCCACCGAGACGCCGAACGCCTCGGCCTGTGCCTGCAGGACCTGCTCGCTGATGGCGCCGCCCATGTCGCCCATGTGCGACTCCACCACCTTCGCCTGCTTGCGCGCCGCGGCGGCCACCGCACGGTTGAGCGTCGCCATGATGCCGGCCGACAGCGAGCTGGCCTGCTGGCGCAGCGCCTCCTGGCTCAGCTGGATGTCCTTGATGGCGCCGCCGGGGCCCGCCACCACGCGGATCGACCCGTCCGGAGAGGTCGCCACCGACTCGAGCTCGCCGAGTTCTTCCTTCATGCGCTCCAGCCCGGCGAACTGCTGCTGCGCCTGCTGGATTCTCGACTGGAACTTCTCGAACTCCTTCAGCAGCTGCTCCATCTCGGCTGACACGGCGAACCCCTCACCTGAAGTCGACGGCTGTGGTTGTGCCCATCATGGTGCACTCCCGGCGTTCGCGGGGCTCGTTCGGCGGATTTCACCGTGCTCGGGCGTGCGAGGCTGCACGGGTTCGCCTGCTTGGGCGGCGGGGGACCGCCATGTCCGGCGGCTGCACCCAGCAGCGTGCCGATCCACACGGCCAGGCCGCCGGGGATCGGCATGTGTCCGGCTGGGTTCGGTGGTGTCCGGTCGGGTCGGCGGGTGTCGTACTGAGCGCGGCAGGGTCGGACGGTCACGCCTGTGGGGGTTGCGCGTGGGGGCGGCTCGGCGGAGGCGGGGGATCGGCATGTGTCCGGCTGTTGTTGTTCGTGTGCGGTGGTCGGGCGTCTGTGCCATACGGCAAGCAGAGCCGGAGCCTTTGGTGCGGCAGTATCTGGTGGTCGTTTGGCAGTGTTCGGCTGGGTTCGGTGGTGTCGGGCCGGGTCGGTGGGTGCCGTACTGAGCGCGGCAGGGTCGGACGGTCACGCCTGTGGGTATGGAGCCGCCAGTGCCGGGACGGCTCGGCAGACCGCGGCAGGCGCTTCACGGCCTCACGTGCCCGGACTGCGCCGGTGTTTCGTCGTCGCCGAGACCCGCCCAGCCCGTGGCGCTCGTTGACGTGGGTCGGCCGAGCGGGTACACCTTGAAGTACAAGGAGGCGGTGGCTGGCGCCGTGCGCGGTCGGATGCGCCAAGACCACCCCCGATTGTGGAGCCTGAAAACAGGCGAGTATCTTTGACGTCTGTGCCCGACGTTGTCGGGCTGCTCCGTGTGCTCGTCATACACGTTGCCAGCAACGTGTCCGGCCAGGCGGAGCGACAATCCTCGGCCAACCCGATGGAGCAGTTGCAGGGCTTGTGTGCCTTGTCACCGGGCGACACGCCCGACCTCGGGGACCGGGCGAGACGAAGACAAGACAGACGCGAGCAGTAGCAACACGAGAAGAAAGCTGGTCCATTGCCCACGATCCAGCAGCTGGTCCGGAAGGGCCGCCAGGACAAGGCCGCCAAGCAGAAGACCGCGGCGCTGAAGGGGAGCCCCCAGCGGCGCGGCGTCTGCACGCGCGTGTACACCACGACCCCGAAGAAGCCGAACTCGGCGCTGCGCAAGGTCGCTCGCGTGAAGCTGACCAGCGGCATCGAGGTCACTGCCTACATCCCCGGCGAAGGCCACAACCTGCAGGAGCACTCGATGGTGCTCGTGCGTGGCGGCCGGGTGAAGGACCTCCCCGGTGTTCGCTACAAGATCATCCGCGGCGCACTCGACACGCAGGGCGTGAAGAACCGCAAGCAGGCGCGCAGCCGGTACGGCGCGAAGAAGGAGAAGGGCTGATGCCTCGTAAGGGACCGGCCCCCAAACGGCCAGTGATCAACGACCCGGTCTACGACTCCCCGTTGGTCAGCCAGCTGATCAACAAGGTGCTCAAGGACGGCAAGCGCTCGCTCGCCGAGCGCATCGTCTACCAGGCGCTGGAGGGCTGCCGGGAGAAGACCGGTACCGACCCGGTGGTGACCCTCAAGCGGGCGCTGGACAACGTCAAGCCGTCCATCGAGGTGAAGAGCCGCCGCGTGGGTGGCGCCACCTACCAGGTGCCGATCGAGGTCAAGCCGGGGCGTGCCACCACGCTGGCGCTGCGCTGGATCGTGACGTACGCGCGGGCGCGCCGCGAGAAGACGATGGTCGAGCGGCTGCAGAACGAGTTGCTGGACGCCAGCAACGGTCTTGGCGCGAGCGTGAAGCGGCGCGAAGACACCCACAAGATGGCCGAATCGAACAAGGCGTTCGCGCACTACCGCTGGTGACGGCCGGCACCGGCCCGCGCCCACCCGCGTAGGTCGGAACCCACACGCTTACCGACAAGGGGTTTTTTCGATGGCACGCGACGTGCTGACCGACCTGAGCAAGGTCCGCAACATCGGCATCATGGCGCACATCGATGCCGGCAAGACCACGACCACCGAGCGGATCCTGTTCTACACCGGCATCAACTACAAGATCGGCGAGGTGCACGACGGCGCCGCGACGATGGACTGGATGGAGGAGGAGCAGAAGCGAGGGATCACCATCACCTCGGCTGCTACCACCTGCTTCTGGAACGACCACCAGATCAACCTCGTCGACACCCCCGGCCACGTCGACTTCACCGTCGAGGTGGAGCGCAACCTGCGCGTGTTGGACGGCGCGGTCGCGGTGTTCGACGGCAAGGAGGGGGTCGAGCCGCAGTCCGAGCAGGTCTGGCGCCAGGCGGACAAGTACAACGTGCCGCGCATCTGCTTCATCAACAAGATGGACAAGCTGGGCGCGGACTTCTTCTTCTCGGTGCGGACCATCCAGGAGCGGCTGGCCGCCCGTCCGCTGGTGATCCAGCTGCCGATCGGCGCGGAGAACGACTTCCAGGGTGTCATCGACCTGGTCGAGATGCGCGCGCTGACCTGGCGCGGTGAGGTCCGCAAGGGCCAGGACTACGAGATCGAGGAGATCCCGGCGGAGCTGGCCGAGCAGGCCGCCGAGTACCGAGAGCAGCTCATCGAGGCGGTCGCCGAGACCGACGACGAGCTGATGGAGAAGTACTTCGGCGGCGAGGAGCTGACGCCCGCCGAGATCAAGCGCGGCATCCGCAAGCTCACCATCTCGCAAGAGGCCTACCCGGTGCTGTGCGGCTCGGCGTTCAAGAACAAGGGCGTGCAGCCGATGCTGGACGCGGTGATCGACTACCTGCCGTCGCCGCTGGACATCCCCAGCATCGAGGGCGTGCTGCAGGACGGTGAGACGTCGGCGAGCCGCAAGCCGTCGAGCGACGAGCCGTTCGCCGCGCTCGCGTTCAAGATCATGTCGCACCCGTACTTCGGCAAGCTCACCTACATCCGGGTCTACTCGGGCCAGATCGACTCGGGTGCCTCGGTCGTCAACGCGACCAAGGACCG
Source organism: Thermocrispum sp. (assembly GCF_002919275.1). Classification (NCBI taxonomy): domain Bacteria; kingdom Bacillati; phylum Actinomycetota; class Actinomycetes; order Pseudonocardiales; family Pseudonocardiaceae; genus Thermocrispum; species Thermocrispum sp. Next base: position 3,511 of record NZ_PKFA01000061.1, read on the forward strand.
CAAGGAGCGCATCGGGAAGATCTTCCAGATGCACTCCAACAAGGAGAACCCGGTCGACCTCGCCAGGGCCGGCCACATCTACGCGGTGCAGGGCCTGAAGGACACCACCACCGGCGACACGCTGGCCGACCCGCAGAACCCGATCGTGCTCGAGTCGATGACGTTCCCCGAGCCGGTCATCGAGGTGGCGATCGAGCCGAAGACGAAAGCCGACCAGGACAAGCTGTCCACGGCGATTCAGAAGCTGGCCGAAGAGGATCCGACGTTCCAGGTCAAGCAGGACGAGGAGACCGGCCAGACGATCATCTCGGGGATGGGCGAGCTGCACCTCGAGGTGCTGGTGAACCGGATGAAGTCCGACTTCAAGGTCGAGGCGAACATCGGTAAGCCGCAGGTCGCCTACCGCGAGACGATCCGCAAGACCGTGGAGCGGTACGAGTACACGCACAAGAAGCAGACCGGTGGTGCCGGGCAGTTCGCGCGGGTCATCATCTCGCTCGAGCCGCTGGACACCTCGTCCGCGGACGGTGCGCTGTACGAGTTCGACAACAAGGTCACCGGTGGCCGCATCCCGAAGGAGTACATCCCGTCGGTGGACGCCGGTGTGCAGGACGCCATGCAGTACGGCGTGCTGGCCGGATACCCGCTGGTCGGGTTGAAGGTGACCCTGTTGGACGGTGCGTACCACGAGGTCGACTCTTCGGAGATGGCCTTCAAGGTCGCAGGTTCGATGGCCTTGAAAGAGGCCGCGAAGCTGGCGAAGCCGGTGCTGCTCGAGCCGATGATGGCGGTCGAGGTGACCACGCCCGAGGAGTACATGGGCGACGTCATCGGTGACTTGAACGCCCGTCGTGGTCAGATCCAGGCCATGGACGAGCGCGCGGGCGTCCGTGTCGTGAGGGCACAGGTGCCGCTGTCGGAGATGTTCGGGTACGTGGGCGACCTTCGGTCGAAGACCCAGGGCCGCGCGAACTACTCCATGCAATTCGATTCCTACGCCGAGGTTCCGCAGAACGTGGCGAAGGAAATCATCGCGAAGGCGACCGGGGAGTAGTCCCCGCCGCCCGCGGGCATGGGGTCTCCCCAGGGTCCGCACTACGACCAAAAGCAACGCAAGTCGAAAACAGTCCAGGAGGACATTCCAGTGGGCAAGGCCAAGTTCGAGCGGAGCAAGCCGCACGTCAACATCGGCACCATTGGTCACGTCGACCACGGCAAGACCACGCTGACCGCGGCGATCACCAAGGTGCTGCACGACAAGTACCCGGACCTGAACGAGTCGAAGGCGTTCGACCAGATCGACAACGCGCCGGAAGAGAAGCAGCGCGGTATCACGATCAACATCTCGCACGTCGAGTACCAGACCGAGAAGCGGCACTACGCGCACGTGGACGCCCCCGGTCACGCGGACTACATCAAGAACATGATCACCGGTGCCGCCCAGATGGACGGCGCGATCCTGGTGGTCGCCGCGACCGACGGCCCGATGCCGCAGACCAAGGAGCACGTGCTGCTTGCCCGCCAGGTCGGCGTCCCCTACATCGTGGTGGCGCTGAACAAGGCCGACATGGTCGACGACCCGGAGATCCTCGAGCTGGTCGAGCTGGAGGTCCGGGAGCTGCTCAACGAGTACGACTTCCCGGGTGACGACGCCCCGGTGATCAAGGTCTCCGGCCTGAAGGCACTGGAGGGCGACCCGGAGTGGACCAAGAGCGTGCTCGAGCTGATGGAGGCGGTCGACGAGAACGTGCCGGACCCGGTGCGTGAGATCGACAAGCCGTTCCTGATGCCGATCGAGGACGTCTTCACCATCACCGGTCGCGGTACGGTCGTCACCGGCCGTATCGAGCGCGGTGAGATCAAGCTGAACGAAGAGGTCGAGGTCGTCGGTATCCGCGAGAAGACGCTGAAGACCACGGTGACCTCGATCGAGATGTTCAACAAGATGCTCGACTCGGGTCAGGCCGGTGACAACGCCGCCTTGCTGCTGCGTGGTGTGAAGCGTGAGGAGGTCGAGCGTGGTCAGGTCGTGACCAAGCCCGGCACCACCACCCCGCACACCGAGTTCGAGTGCCAGGTCTACATCCTGAGCAAGGACGAGGGTGGCCGGCACACGCCGTTCTTCACCAACTACCGTCCGCAGTTCTACTTCCGCACCACCGACGTGACCGGTGTGGTGACGCTGCCCGAGGGCACCGAGATGGTGATGCCGGGTGACAACACCACCCTGCAGGTCAAGCTGATCCAGCCGGTCGCGATGGACGAGGGCCTGCGGTTCGCCATCCGTGAGGGTGGCCGCACCGTCGGCGCCGGCCAGGTGACCAAGATCATCAAGTGATTTCCCGGCTGAGGCGGTCGCTGCGCTGACGCGAACGGCATCCGTGCTCGGAAGCGTTCGCGGAAGGCGGTGACCGCCTCAGCGCGCTGGGGGCCGGTTTCACCGTGCTGGCCAGGCCAAACCGCCCCCCGGTGTGCGGGCGTGAAATCGCCTGTGCAACACTAGACGGGTTGCTCGACGTGGGAGCGGCCGATTGTGCAAATCGGCCGCTCCGGCGTGAGTACCTGCCAAGGGATTGCGGCTGATCCGCAAGCCATTGGGCCGCTGCATCGGCGGCCCGCGCAACAAGACCACCCGCAACGACGACTGTTGTGCCCCGGTCTGTGTCCCACAAGCGCGACACACCCGACCGCGTGGACCGGAGCGCAAGCCGTTGACCAGCGGAAACGATACGAAGGAACGGGCTGCCACCATGGCGGGACAGAAGATCCGCATCCGGCTGAAGGCCTACGACCACGAGGCCATCGACTCGAGTGCGCGCAAGATCGTGGAGACGGTCACGCGCACCGGGGCGAGCGTGGTCGGGCCGGTGCCGTTGCCGACCGAGAAGAACGTCTACTGCGTCATCCGCTCGCCGCACAAGTACAAGGACTCGCGCGAGCACTTCGAGATGCGTACGCACAAGCGGCTGATCGACATCGTCGACCCGACGCCGAAGACGGTCGACGCGCTGATGCGCATCGACCTGCCCGCCAGCGTCGACGTGAACATCCAGTGAGGGCCTCAGCGACATGTCTGACAGGCAAGTGAAGGGGATCCTGGGCACCAAGCTCGGTATGACCCAGGTCTTCGACGAGAAGAACCGGGTGGTCCCGGTCACCGTCGTCAAGGCGGGGCCGAACGTGGTGACCCAGATCCGGACCAAGGACAAGGACGGCTACACCGCGGTGCAGCTGGCCTACGGCGACGTCGACCCGCGCAAGGTGAACAGCCCGTCGGCGCGTCGCGAGCTGCGCAAGTCCGGCAAGCCCGCGCGCAAGGTGCGCAACTGGGTGGTGAACTCGCCGCTGGCCGGCCACTTCGAGAAGGCGGGAGTGGCGCCCAAGCGCCACCTGGCCGAGCTGCGCACCACCGACGCGGAGAACTACGAGGTCGGCCAGGAGATCACCGCCGACATCTTCACCGCGGGCAGCAAGGTCGACGTGACCGGCACCAGCAAGGGCAAGGGCTACGCCGGTGTGATGAAGCGGCACGGCTTCCGCGGCCAGGGGGCCAGCCACGGCAACCAGGCCAAGCACCGCGCGCCGGGTTCGATCGGTGGCTGCGCCACCCCGGGCCGGGTGTTCAAGGGCATGCGGATGGCCGGCCGGATGGGCCACCAGCGGGTGACCACGCTCGGCCTGACCGTGCACGACGTCAAGGCCGACGAGGGCCTGCTGCTGATCAAGGGCGCGGTTCCGGGCCCGCGGGGCGGCCTGGTGTTCGTCCGCAGTTCCGTGAAGGGCGGTGCCGCCGAATGACCACCACCGTGGACATCAAGACCCCTGAGGGCAAGAAGTCGGGCACGGTCGAGCTGCCCGCCGAGATCTTCGACGTGCAGGCCAACGTGGCGCTGATGCACCAGGTGGTGACGGCGCAGCTGGCCGCGGCTCGGCAGGGCACGCACGACACCAAGACCCGCGGCGAGGTCCGCGGCGGCGGCAGCAAGCCGTACCGGCAGAAGGGCACCGGCCGGGCCCGCCAGGGCTCCATCCGGGCGCCGCAGTTCGCCGGTGGTGGCGTCGTGCACGGCCCCACGCCGCGCAAGTACGACCAGCGCACTCCGAAGAAGATGAAGAAGGCCGCGCTGCGCGGTGCCCTCTCCGACCGGGCGCGCGCCGGCCAGGTGCACGTGGTGACCGAGCTGGTCACCGGGGAGAAGCCGTCGACCAAGGCGGCCAAGGCCGCGCTGGCCGCGGTCACCGACGCGGAGCGGGTGCTGCTCGTGCTGCACCGCGACGACGAGCTGGGCTTCCTGTCCGCGCGCAACCTGCCGAACGTGCACCTGATCACCCCGGACCAGCTCAACACCTACGACGTGCTGGTCAACGACGACGTGGTGTTCACCAAGGCTGCGCTGGACGTGTTCCTCTCCGGCCCGGCCAAGGGCAAGAGCGCCAAGGCCACCGCCCGCTCGAGCGAAGTGGAAGGGCGTGACGAGCAGTGAGCGCGATCAGCATCCCGGACTACCGCGACATCCTGATCAAGCCGGTCATCTCGGAGAAGTCCTACGGCTTGCTGGAGGACAAGAAGTACACCTTCGAGGTGGCGCCGGACGCGAACAAGACGCAGATCAAGATCGCCGTCGAGAAGATCTTCGACGTCAAGGTCGTCAAGGTGAACACGCTGAACCGGCCGGGCAAGCGCAAGCGCACCCGGTACGGCTACGGCAAGCGCAAGGACCGTAAGCACGCGATCGTGACGCTGTCGGCGGACAGCAAGCCGATCGAGATCTTCGGCTCAACGGCGTAGGGGTTCAACAATGGGTATTCGCAAGTACAAGCCGACGACCCCCGGTCGCCGTGGCGCGAGTGTGGCGGACTTCGCCGAGATCACCCGCAGCCGACCGGAGAAGTCGTTGCTGGTGCCGCTGAGCAAGACCGGCGGCCGCAACTCCTCGGGCAAGATCACCACCCGGCACAAGGGTGGCGGTCACAAGCGGGCGTACCGGCTGATCGACTTCCGGCGCGCCGACAAGGACGGCGTGCCCGCCAAGGTCGCGCACATCGAGTACGACCCGAACCGGTCCGCCCGGATCGCGCTGCTGCACTACGCCGACGGCGAGAAGCGCTACATCATCGCGCCGAACCGGCTCAAGCAAGGCGACGTGGTGGAGTCCGGCCCGTCCGCGGACATCAAGCCGGGCAACAACCTGCCGCTGCGCAACATCCCGGTCGGCACGGTGGTGCACGCCATCGAGCTGCGCCCGGGTGGCGGCGCCAAGATCGCCCGGGCCGCGGGCGCCAGCGTGCAGCTGGTGGCCAAGGAGGGCCCGTACGCGCAGCTGCGCATGCCGTCCGGCGAGATCCGGAACGTGGACGTGCGCAACCGGGCCACGGTCGGTGAGGTCGGCAACGCCGACCACGCCAACATCAACTGGGGCAAGGCCGGCCGCAACCGGTGGCGCGGCAAGCGCCCGAGCGTCCGCGGTGTCGTGATGAACCCGGTGGACCACCCGCACGGTGGTGGTGAGGGCCGTACCTCCGGTGGCCGTCACCCGGTGAACCCGAACGGCAAGCCGGAAGGGCGTACTCGCCGCCGCAAGCCGTCCGACCGCATGATCGTTCGCCGTCGTAAGACCGGTAAGCGTCGCTGAGCAGGAGGAAGGAGTTCGAGATGCCACGCAGCCTGAAAAAGGGCCCGTTCGTGGACGACCACCTGCTCAAGAAGGTGGACGCGCTGAACGAGGCGAACAAGAAGACGGTGATCAAGACCTGGTCCCGCCGGTCGACGATCATACCGGACATGATCGGCCACACCATCGCGGTGCACGACGGCCGCAAGCACGTGCCGGTGTACATCACCGAGCACATGGTGGGGCACAAGCTCGGCGAGTTCGCCCCGACCAGGACCTTCAAGGGTCACGTGAAAGAAGACCGCAAGTCGCGTAGGCGCTAAGAGGGATTGGAAGCAACGATGAACGCCCCAACGAACGCGGCCGAGGCGCAGGAGCTGCCGACGGCTGTCGCGCGGGCTCGTTTCGTCCGGGATTCGCCGACGAAGGTGCGCCGGGTGATCGAGCTGATCAAGGGCCGCAGCGTCGCCGACGCCCTGGCGGTCCTGAAGTACGCGCCGCAGGCGGCCAGCTACCAGCTGGCGAAGGTCATCCAGAGCGCCGCGGCGAACGCCGAGAACAACCTCGGGCTCGACCCGGAGACCCTGTGGTTGAAGAGCGTGACGGCCGACGAGGGTCCGACCCTGAAGCGGATTCGCCCGCGTGCGCAGGGCCGTGCGTACCGGATCCGCAAGCGGACCAGCCACATCACGGTGGTTGTCGAGTCCCGACCGAAGCAGGCTAAGAAGAAGGCAGGTGGCCGGTAGTGGGCCAGAAGATCAACCCGCACGGTTTCCGGCTCGGCATCACCACCGGCTGGAAGTCGCGCTGGTACGCCGACAAGCAGTACGCCGAGTACGTCGGTGAGGACGTCAAGATCCGCAACCTGCTGACCGCGGGCATGGAGCGGGCAGGCATCTCCAAGGTGGAGATCGAGCGGACCCGCGACCGCGTCCGGGTGGACATCCACACCGCGCGGCCGGGCATCGTGATCGGCCGCCGCGGCGCGGAGGCCGACCGGATCCGTGCCTCGCTGGAGAAGCTCACCGGCAAGCAGGTGCAGCTGAACATCCTCGAGGTGAAGAACCCCGAGGCGGACGCCCAGCTGGTGGCGCAGGGCATCGCCGAGCAGCTGTCCAACCGTGTCGCGTTCCGCCGCGCCATGCGCAAGGCGATCCAGACGTCGATGCGGTCGCCGCTGGTCAAGGGCATCAAGGTGCAGTGCTCCGGGCGCCTCGGCGGCGCCGAGATGTCCCGGTCGGAGCACTACCGGGACGGCCGGGTGCCGCTGCAGACGATGCGTGCCGACATGGACTACGGGTTCTTCGAGGCCCGCACCACGTTCGGCCGGATCGGCGTGAAGGTGTGGATCTACAAGGGCGATCTCGTCGGCGGGCTGAAGGCCAAGGCCGAACGTGAGGCGCAGGCGGCCGAGCGTGCCCAGCGGCGGGAGCGCCCGTCGCGGCGCAGGCCCGCGCCTGCCGCGGCACCTGCCCAGGCGCAGGCGGCGCAGGCTGCCGACAGCCAGAAGGCCGACAGTGCCGCCGCCGAGGCTGCTGCGCCCGCAGCGGCGGAGCCGGCGGCTGAGAAGAAGACGGAGGGCTGAGCCATGCTGATTCCGCGCAAGGTGGCTCACCGCAAGCAGCACCACCCGCGGCGCAAGGGTATGGCCAAGGGCGGCACGAAGGTGCACTTCGGCGAGTACGGCATCCAGGCTCTGGAGCACGCGTACGTCACCAACCGGCAGATCGAGGCCGCGCGTATCGCCATGACCAGGCACATCAAGCGTGGCGGCAAGATCTGGATCAACATCTTCCCCGACCGCCCGCTGACCAAGAAGCCCGCCGAGACCCGTATGGGTTCCGGTAAGGGTTCGCCGGAGTGGTGGGTGGCCAACGTCAAGCCGGGCCGGGTCATGTTCGAGATGACCTACCCGAACGAGGCGGTGGCCCGCGAGGCGCTGCGTCGGGCGATCCACAAGCTGCCGATGAAGTGCCGCATCGTTTCTCGGGAAGGAAGTGAGTTCTGAATGGCCGCAGGAACGTCTGCGTCCGAGCTGCGTGAGCTCACCACCGAGGAGCTGGTGCTCCGTCTGAAGGAGGCCAAGGAGGAGCTGTTCAACCTGCGCTTCCAGATGGCCACCGGTCAGTTGGAGAACAACCGCAGGCTGCGGACGGTCCGCTCGGACATCGCCAGGATCTACACGGTGATGCGCGAGCGCGAGCTCGGTCTGTCGGTCGCCCCGGAAGATGACGAGGTCGGAGAGGAAGCGAAGGCATGAGCGACAAGGCGGAGGCGGTCGCCAAGCAGCCTGTGCAGAACCCGGCCTCGGGCCGGAACTTCCGCAAGGTGCGTGAGGGCTACGTCGTGTCCGACCGGATGGACAAGACCATCGTGGTCGAACTCGAGGACCGCAAGAAGCACCCGCTGTACGGCAAGATCGTGCGCTCGACCAAGAAGGTCAAGGCGCACGACGAGGAGAACACCGCGGGCATCGGCGACCGCGTCGTGATCATGGAGACCCGCCCGCTGTCGGCCACCAAGCGCTGGCGGCTGGTGAAGATCGTGGAGAAGGCGAAATGATTCAGCAGGAGTCACGGCTGCGGGTCGCCGACAACACGGGTGCCAAGGAGATCCTGACCATCCGCGTGCTCGGTGGTTCCGGCCGCCGGTACGCGAGCATCGGCGACATCATCGTGGCCACGGTCAAGGACGCCATCCCTGGCGCCAACGTGAAGAAGGGCGACGTGGTGCGCGCGGTCGTGGTGCGTACCAAGAAGGAAAAGCGTCGTCCGGACGGCTCGTACATCAGGTTCGACGAGAACGCCGCGGTGCTCATCCGCAACAACGACAACGAGCCGCGCGGCACCCGTATCTTCGGCCCGGTCGGCCGCGAGCTGCGAGACCGTAAGTTCATGAAGATCATCTCGCTGGCACCGGAGGTGCTGTAGATGAAGATCAAGAAGGGCGACACGGTTCTCGTCATCTCCGGCAAGGACAAGGGCGCCAAGGGCAAGGTCATCCAGGCCTTCCCGCGCGAGAACAAGGTGATCGTGGAAGGCGTGAACCGGGTCAAGAAGCACACGCGCATCAGCCAGACCCAGCGCGGTGGGCAGACCGGCGGCATCATCACCCAGGAGGCGAAGATCCACGTCTCCAACGTGATGCTGGTGGACTCCAACGGCAAGCCCACGCGCGTCGGTTACCGCTTCACCGAGGACGGCAAGAAGGTGCGCATCGCCCGGACCACCGGTGAGGAAATCTGATGACGGCAACCGTTGAGAAGGTCGCGCCCCGGCTGAAGGTGCGCTACCGGGAAGAAATCAGGCCAGCGCTGCAGCGCGAGTTCGGCTACACCAACGTGCACCAGATCCCCACGGTCACCAAGGTCGTGGTGAACATGGGCGTCGGTGACGCCGCTCGCGACTCGAAGCTGATCCAGGGCGCCATCAACGACCTGGCGGCGATCACCGGCCAGCGGCCGGAGATCCGGCGGGCGCGTAAGTCGATCGCGCAGTTCAAGCTGCGTGCCGGCATGCCGATCGGGGCCAGGGTCACGGTGCGCGGGGACCGCATGTGGGAGTTCCTGGACCGGCTGCTGACCATCGCACTGCCGCGTATCCGGGACTTCCGTGGGCTGTCGCCGAAGCAGTTCGACGGGCACGGCAACTACACGTTCGGCCTGACCGAGCAGTCGATGTTCCACGAGATCAGCCCGGACTCGATCGACCGGCAGCGGGGCATGGACGTCACCGTGGTGACCACCGCGAACAACGACGAGGAAGGCCGTGCGCTGCTCAAGCACCTCGGCTTCCCGTTCAAGGAGAGCTGATCCCATGGCCAAGAAGGCACTGATCGCCAAGGCGAAGCGCAAGCCGAAGTTTCGCGTGCGGGCCTACACCCGGTGTCAGCGGTGCGGTCGGCCGCGCTCGGTGTACCGGAAGTTCGGCCTGTGCCGGGTGTGCCTGCGCGTGATGGCGCACCGCGGCGAGCTGCCGGGCGTGAGCAAGTCCAGCTGGTAAGACGACGACTTCGAGATCGCCACAGGCCCGGAGGCAACGCCGGGAACCAGGTGAGAAAGGTTGACAGGCTCATCATGACGATGACCGACCCGATCGCAGACTTCTTGACGCGTCTGCGCAATGCCAACTCGGCTTATCACGACGAGGTCGTGGTGCCGCACTCCAAGCTCAAGGAGAACATCGCGGAGATCCTCAAGCGCGAGGGTTACATCGCGGACTACCGCACCGAGCAGGGGGACAAGCACAAGAACCTGGTCGTGAAGTTGAAGTACGGCCCGAACCGTGAGCGCAGCATCGCGGGTCTGCGCCGGGTGTCCAAGCCCGGCCTTCGGGTCTACGCGAAGTCCACCGAGCTGCCGAGCGTGCTCGGTGGCCTCGGTGTGGCGATCATCTCCACGTCCTCCGGTCTGCAGACCGACCGGCAGGCGAAGCGCAACGGCGTTGGCGGGGAAGTCCTCGCCTACGTGTGGTGAGAGGGGAGGAAGGCACGATGTCCCGTATTGGCAAGCAGCCGATCGCCATCCCCTCCGGCGTCGACGTCACGATCTCCGGCCAGCAGGTCACCGTGAAGGGCCCGAAGGGCACGCTGACGCACACCGTCGCCGAGCCGATCAAGGTGAGCAAGGCCGAGGACGGCACGCTCCGGGTGACCAGGCCGGACGACGAGCGGCAGAGCCGTGCGCTGCACGGGCTGACGCGGACCCTGGTGAACAACCTGATCATCGGCGTCACCGAGGGCTACGAGAAGAAGATGGAGATCCACGGCGTCGGGTACCGGGTCCAGGCCAAGGGCTCCGACCTGGAGTTCTCGCTCGGCTACAGCCACCCGGTGCTGATCAAGGCGCCGGAGGGCATCACGTTCAAGGTCGAGTCGCCGACGAAGTTCTCGGTCTCCGGCATCGACAAGCAGAAGGTCGGCCAGGTCGCGGCGGTCATTCGCCGGCTGCGGCGCCCCGATCCGTACAAGGGCAAGGGCGTGCGGTACGCGGGTGAGCGCATCCGCCGCAAGGTCGGAAAGACGGGTAAGTGATGGCAGCGACACAGCAGGCGACAACGAAGCGCACGCCCGTCGGCAGGGACGTGTCCACCCGCCGCCGCTTGGCCCTGGCGCGGCGCCACGCGCGGCTGCGCAAGAAGGTCAAGGGCACGCCGGAGCGTCCGCGGCTGAACGTGAAGCGGACGTCGCGGCACATCCACGTGCAGGTGATCGACGACATCGCCGGTCACACGCTGGCCGCGGCCTCGTCCATCGAGCCGGACGTGCGTGCGGTGCAAGGCGACAAGAAGGCCAAGGCCGCCAAGGTGGGCGAGCTGGTCGCCCAGCGCGCCAAGGCGGCGGGCATCACCGCGGTGGTGTTCGACCGGGGCGGTCACGACTACCACGGACGGGTAGCCGCCCTTGCCGACGCGGCACGCGAGGCGGGGTTGAAGTTCTGATGCAGGTCAACGACAACGGAAGGAAAGCCTGATGCCGGGACGTACACGGCAAGGCGGCGGATCGGGCTCCGGCGACCGCGAGCGCCGGGAGCGGCGGGACCGTCGTGACGGTGGCCGTGGCGGGGCGGCCCAGGAGAAGAACCCGCACCTCGAGCGCGTGGTCGCGATCAACCGCGTCGCCAAGGTCGTCAAGGGTGGCCGGCGGTTCAGCTTCACCGCGCTGGTCGTCGTCGGCGACGGCGACGGGAAGGTCGGCGTCGGCTACGGCAAGGCCAAGGAAGTTCCCGCGGCCATCGCCAAGGGCGTGGAAGAGGCGAAGAAGAACTTCTTCGAGGTGCCGCGCATCGGCAGCACCATTCCGCACCCGGTGCAGGGCGAGGCTGCGGCCGGCGTGGTCCTGCTGCGCCCGGCCAGCCCCGGTACCGGTGTGATCGCCGGTGGCCCGGTGCGTGCCGTGCTGGAGTGCGCGGGCGTCCACGACGTGCTGAGCAAGTCGCTGGGCAGCGACAACGCGATCAACATCGTGCACGCCACGGTGGCGGCGCTGAAGAGCCTGCAGCGTCCGGAGGAGGTGGCCGCCCGCCGCGGCCTGCCGCTGGAGGACGTCGCCCCGGCTCGCATGCTGCGCACCATGGCGGGGCAGGGGGTGTGACGTGGCCAAGCTGAAGATCACCCAGGTAAGAAGCACGATCGGCACCAAGAAGAACCACCGGGACTCGCTGCGCACCCTCGGGTTGCGCAAGATCCGGCAGTCCGTGGTGCGTGAGGACAGCCCCGAGGTGCGCGGCCTGGTGCACACCGTGCGCCACCTCGTGGTTGTTGAGGAGGTCAAGTAGCCATGGCCATCAAGGTCCACCACCTGCGGCCGGCACCCGGTGCGAAGCGGGACAAGGTCCGCGTCGGCCGGGGTGACGGCTCGGGCAAGGGCAAGACCGCCGGCCGCGGTACCAAGGGCACCAAGGCACGCAAGCAGGTGCCTGCCGGTTTCGAGGGTGGGCAGATGCCCATCCACATGCGGCTGCCGAAGCTGCGTGGCTTCAACAACCGGTTCCGCGTCGAGTACCAGCCGGTCAACATCGGCGACATCGTCAAGGCGTTCCCGCAGGGCGGCCAGATCGGCGTCGACGACCTGGTGCAGGCCGGCCTGGTGCGGAAGAACAGCCTGGTCAAGGTGCTCGGAGACGGTGAGGTCGGCGACGTCAAGCTGGACGTCACGGCGCACAAGTTCTCCGCGTCCGCCAAGGAGAAGCTCAGCGCCGCTGGTGGCAGCGCCACCACGCTGTAACCAGCCGGAGGCAGTCAACCCCTGGTCACGGCGCCAAGGACGCTGTGAGCAGGGGTTGACTCGTCAGAGGGTGTGCACACGACGGGTACGGCATGCCGGTGAGCCAGCTGACTTTCGTCGGGAAATCCGCCCTGGCGGGCAGCTGGGTTTCGCAGGGCTGTTAGGCTTCGCGGAAGCCCAGCGGGGCCGAAGTGCCACGTTGCGCTCTCTGGCGTGCCCGTGCGCCGCACGACACCAGTAGTCCAGACATCCGCCGGCGCCACCGGCGGCCGAGCCCATCGTCGGGCCGTACCGACGATGCAACAGGAGGTCCCCCGCGTGCTCAGCGTCATTCGCTCGGCTCTCGCGACGCCAGACCTGCGCAAGAAGATCCTCTTTACCCTGATGATCGTGGTGCTGTACCGGGTCGGCGCGGTGACCCCGGCTCCCGGTGTGTCGTACGAGGCGGTCCAGGCCTGCCAGCCCGATCAAGGGGAACAGGGCGTCTTCTCTCTGCTGAACCTGTTCAGCGGCGGGGCGCTGCTGCAGCTGTCCATCTTCTCGACCGGGATCATGCCGTACATCACGGCGAGCATCATCGTCCAGCTGCTCACCGTGGTCATCCCGCGCTTCGAGGAGCTGAAGAAGGAAGGCCAGGCCGGGCAGAACAAGCTCACCCAGTACACCAGGTACCTGACCATCGCGCTGGCCGTCCTGCAGGCCACCGGTGTGATCGCGTTGGCGACCCGCGGGGGCATGTTCGCCAACTGCCCGCAGGACGTCATTCCGGACAGCAGCGTGGGATCCACCGCGTTGATCGTGCTGACCATGACCGCGGGCACCGCGGTGATGATGTGGATGGGTGAGCTGATCACCGAGCGCGGCATCGGCAACGGCATGTCGCTGCTGATCTTCCTGAACATCGCCGCCCGCATCCCGATCGAGGGCGAGATCATCCTGAGCAACCAGGGTGGCGCGGTGTTCGCCGTGGTGTGCGTGTTCGTGCTGGCGATCATCTCCAGCGTGGTGTTCGTCGAGCAGGGCCAGCGCCGCATCCCGGTGCAGTACGCCAAGCGGATGGTCGGGCGCCGGATGTACGGCGGCACGTCGACCTACCTGCCGATCAAGGTGAACCAGGCGGGCGTCATCCCGGTCATCTTCGCCTCGTCGCTGCTCTACCTGCCGGACCTGATCAGCAGGCTGGTGACGCCGGAGACGGAGACGAGCTGGTTCAAGCGGGTGATGGCGGAGTACGTCACCAACCAGTCCAACTGGGTGCACATCGCCATCTACTTCGCGTTGATCATCTTCTTCACGTACTTCTACATCTCGATCACGTTCAACGTGGACGATCGAGCCGAGGACATGAAGAAGTACGGTGGCTTCATCCCGGGCATCCGGCCCGGCAGGCCGACCGCCGAATACCTGCACTTCGTGCTGAACAGGATCACCCTTCCGGGGTCGATCTACCTCGGCATCGTGGCGATCCTGCCGAACTTCTTCCTCGACCTGACCGGTGAGGGCAACAACCAGAACTTCCCGTTCGGCGGCACAGCGGTGCTGATCATGGTCGGTGTCGCGCTGGACACGGTGAAGCAAATCGAGAGCCAGCTGATGCAGCGCAACTACGAAGGGTTCCTCCGATGACCAACCGGCTCGTGCTGGTCGGCCCTCCGGGAGCCGGCAAGGGAACGCAGGCGGTCCGGCTCAGCGAAGAGCTGGGCATCCCGCACATCTCCACCGGTGATCTGTTCCGCGCGCACATCGCGCAGGAGACGGAGCTGGGTCGCCAGGTCAAGGAGTACCTCGACTCCGGCAAGTTGGTGCCGGACGAGGTCACCAACGCCATGGTGCGCGAGCGGCTGGCGTCTCCCGAGGCGGCGAACGGGTTCCTGCTGGACGGCTTTCCCCGCAACGTCGGGCAGGCCGAGGAGCTCAAGCGCATCCTGGCCGAGTCAGGGCACGAACTGGACGCCGTGGTCGAGCTGCGGGTCGACGAGGACGAGCTGGTGAAGCGGCTGCTGGCGCGCGGCCGCAGCGACGACACCGAGGACGTGATCCGGCACCGCCAGCAGGTGTACCGCGACGAAACCGCCCCGCTGCTGGAGTACTACGCCGATCGGCTGGTCACCGTGGACGGTGAGGGCGAGATCGCCGAGGTCACCGCTCGGGTGCTGGAAGCGCTCAAGCAGCGGTCGTGACCGGGTTGTTCGGCAAACGGCGTGGCAAGCGCATCGAGCGCAAGACGCCGGGCGAGCTGGAGGCGATGCGGGCCGCCGGGCTGGTGGTGGCGCGCACGCTGGCGGCGGTGGTGGCGGCCGCGCGGCCCGGGGTCAGCACGGGTGAGCTGGACGAGCTGGCCGAGCAGACGATTCGCGACGCCGGTGCGGTGCCGTCGTTCAAGGGCTACCACGGCTTCCCGGCTTCGCTGTGCACGTCGGTGAACGAGCAGGTGGTGCACGGGATCCCGAGCCGGAAGCAGGTGCTGGCCGACGGCGACCTGCTGTCGGTGGATTGCGGCGCGATCCTGGACGGCTGGCACGGCGACGCGGCGGTCACCGTCGGCATCGGTTCCGTGGCGGACGCGGATCATGCGCTGTCCGAAGCCACCAAGGCCGCCATGCAGGCGGGGATCGAGGCCGCGCGTCCCGGCGGTCACCTGACCGACATCTCGCACGCGGTGGAAACCGCCGCGCGGCAGGCGCGCGAGCGGGACGGCGTCCGCTACGGGCTGATCGAGGAGTACGGCGGCCACGGCATCGGGCGGCAAATGCACATGGATCCGTTCCTGCCCAACGTGGGCAAGCCGGGTCGCGGTCCGCGGCTCGAGCCGGGTGTCACGCTGGCCATCGAGCCCATGCTGACCGGCGGCTCGGCGGACACCAAGGAGCTGGACGACGGCTGGACGGTGGTCACCGTCGACGGATCACGGGCCGCGCACTGGGAGCACACGGTGGCGGTCACCGACGACGGGCCGTGGGTGCTGACCGCGCTCGACGAGCCGAAGGCGGCCTGAGCCGCCGGGAATCATCCGCCAGGCCGGTGCGTTGATGACAGGGCAAGCACTGATTCCGCGCGATCCCGGCCGAAATTGCGCCGCAGAGTAGTCAACTGATCACTCAGGGTGTGAAAGGGCTCGCGGATGCCGACCGTGGAGCCTTGGGGCATCGTCCCAGGGTGACCCCGGTTTCACAGCGGAATCGGACATGCGTACACTTGGAGACTGGCGTTTCACCACGTCCATTCCTTTGTGCCTTCATCTGCTCATGGGATGCGGCACGGTGTGCGTCGATCATAAGCGCACTTTCACACTGTTCAACCATCACGAAACGCGGAGGACATGGCTAAGAAGGACGGGGCCATCGAGGTCGAAGGCCGCGTAATCGAACCGCTTCCCAACGCGATGTTCCGCGTCGAGTTGGAAAACGGACACAAGGTCTTGGCGCACATCAGCGGCAAGATGCGGCAGCACTACATCCGCATCCTGCCCGAAGACCGAGTCGTCGTGGAGCTTTCGCCCTACGACCTGTCCAGAGGCCGCATCGTCTACCGCTACAAGTGAGCGGTTGAGCAGGGCACGAGCAGGAGACGACAGACGTGAAGGTCAGGCCGAGCGTCAAGAAGATCTGCGACAAGTGCAGGGTGATCCGCCGGCACGGGCGGATCATGGTGATCTGCGAGAACCTGCGGCACAAGCAGCGTCAGGGCTGATCACCGCGCACCAGCGCCAGATATTTGACAGCTGAACACATCTCCCCATGCCTGCCTCGGCGTTCCGCCGAGGTCGACCCCCGGACT
This sequence comes from Thermocrispum sp., assembly GCF_002919275.1. NCBI lineage: Bacteria > Bacillati > Actinomycetota > Actinomycetes > Pseudonocardiales > Pseudonocardiaceae > Thermocrispum > Thermocrispum sp. The sequence continues at coordinate 19,623 of NZ_PKFA01000061.1, forward strand.
TCAGGCCGGGGCCGGGACACGCCGAAGCGCAAGCGGGCGTGACTGACGAGCGAGTCGGTCCCGGGAGCGGATGGGGAGCAGACCTGAAGAACGACAGACAAGGAGTACCGCGCCAATGGCACGACTCGCCGGCGTGGATCTTCCCCGCGACAAGCGGCTGGAGATCGCGCTGACCTACATCTACGGCATCGGCCGTACGCGTTCGAAGGAAACGATCGCGGCGACCGGGCTGAACCCGGACATCCGGGTGCGGGACCTCAGCGACGAGGACATCGCGAAGCTGAGCCGCTACATCGAGGACAACTACACCGTCGAAGGTGACCTTCGGCGGGAGGTGCAGGCGGACATCCGGCGCAAGATCGAGATCGGATGCTACGAGGGTCTGCGCTGGCGCCGCGGCCTGCCGGTGCGTGGTCAGCGCACCAAGACCAACGCGCGCACCCGCAAGGGGCCGAAGAAGACGGTCGCAGGGAAGAAGAAGGCCAGGTAACCGTGAGCATCCAAGGCAGGAAGATCGTGCGCATGGGCCAGGCCCAGCGCTACGGGACCTGTGTGTCGCCGCGGTCGCTGTACGCGCGGCCGATGGCCCTGCGGCAGTTGTACACCGACGCAGGCACCCTCATCCGGCGCGGCCAGCGGGAAGCCGCGGCCGCTGCCGCAGCAGCAGCTTCGCAAGAGAACTCGCGCTAGGAGTCATCAAGCATGCCACCCAAGTCCCGCGCGGGGGCCAAGAAGGGCCGCCGCAAGGAAAAGAAGAACGTCCCGCACGGACACGCGCACATCAAGAGCACGTTCAACAACACCATCGTGTCGATCACCGACCCCAACGGTGCGGTGATCTCCTGGGCGTCGGCAGGCCACGTGGGCTTCAAGGGCTCGCGCAAGTCCACGCCGTACGCCGCGCAGATGGCCGCCGAGAACGCCGCGCGCAAGGCCCAGGAGCACGGCATGAAGAAGGTCGACGTGTTCGTCAAGGGCCCCGGCTCCGGCCGTGAGACGGCGATCCGTTCGCTGCAGGCCGCCGGGCTCGAGGTCGGCAACATCCAGGACGTGACCCCGCAGCCCCACAACGGCTGCCGCCCGCCGAAGCGGCGCCGGGTCTGAGGCGAGGGGAGGAGTAGCACACCATGGCCCGTTACACCGGACCTGTCACCCGGAAGTCGCGCCGGCTCAAGGTCGACCTGGTCGGCGGAGACAAGGCGTTCGAGCGGCGCCCGTACCCGCCCGGTCAGCACGGCCGCGGCCGGGTGAAGGAGAGCGAGTACCTGCTGCAGCTGCAGGAGAAGCAGAAGGCTCGCTACACCTACGGCGTGCTGGAGAAGCAGTTCCGCCGCTACTACGAGGAAGCGCACCGCAAGCCCGGCAAGACCGGTGAGAACCTGCTGCAGATCCTCGAGTCGCGGCTGGACAACGTGGTCTACCGGGCTGGCATCGCGCGCACCCGGCGCCAGGCCCGCCAGCTGGTCAGCCACGGCCACTTCCTGGTCAACGGCAAGAAGGTCAACATCCCCAGCTACCGGGTGTCGAAGTTCGACATCATCGACATCCGCGACAAGTCCCGCAACATGCTGCCGTTCGTGGCGGCGAAGGAAGCCTACGGCGAGCGGCCAGTGCCCAGCTGGCTGCAGGTGGTGCCGGAGACGCTGCGCATCCTGGTGCACCAGCTTCCGGAGCGGGAGCAGATCGACGTTCCGGTGCAGGAGCAGCTGATCGTCGAGTTGTACTCGAAGTAGCCCGTGGTCGCCCCGGTGGCGCAGCAGCCACCGGGGCGGCACTGCGGCGCGTCCTCAAGACCTCCGCAGCGGCACGCACAGGCCCTTGCGGGGGCACCACAAAGAAAACCGATGTCATATGGCGGGCATCGGGAGAAAAGGAGAAGGTCAATGCTGATTTCTCAGCGTCCCAGCCTGACCGAGGAGCCGGTCAACGAGACCCGCTCCCGGTTCGTGCTCGAGCCGCTCGAGCCGGGCTTCGGATACACCCTCGGCAACTCGCTGCGCCGCACGCTGCTGTCGTCCATCCCGGGCGCGGCCGTGACCAGCATCCGCATCGACGGGGTGCTGCACGAGTTCTCCACGGTCCCCGGGGTGAAGGAAGACGTCACCGACATCATCCTGAACATCAAGGAACTGGTCGTCTCCTCCGAGGAAGACGAGCCGGTCACCATGTACCTGCGCAAGCAGGGCCCCGGTGAGGTCACCGCGGCGGACATCGTGCCGCCCGCCGGCGTCACCGTGCACAACCCGGACCTGCACATCGCGTCGCTGAACAGCAAGGGCAAGCTCGAGATCGAGATGGTCGTCGAGCGCGGCCGCGGGTACGTGCCCGCGATGCAGAACAAGCAGGCGGGTGCGGAGATCGGCCGCATCCCGGTCGACTCGATCTACTCGCCGGTGCTGAAGGTCTCCTACAAGGTCGAGGCCACCCGTGTCGAGCAGCGCACCGACTTCGACAAGCTGATCCTCGACGTGGAGACCAAGCCGTCGATCACCCCGCGGGACGCGGTCGCATCGGCGGGCAAGACGCTGGTCGAGTTGTTCGGCCTGGCCCGCGAGCTGAACGTGGACGCCGAGGGCATCGAGATCGGCCCGTCGCCGCAGGAGGCGGACACCATCGCCGCCTACGCGATGCCGATCGAGGACCTGGACCTGACCGTGCGGTCCTACAACTGCCTCAAGCGCGAAGGCATCCACACCGTGGGCGAGCTGGTGTCCCGCAGCGAGGCCGACCTGCTGGACATCCGCAACTTCGGCGCGAAGTCGATCGACGAGGTCAAGATGAAGCTCGCCGGTCTCGGCCTCACCCTCAAGGACAGCCCGCCCGGATTCGACCCGGGTGCGGCCGCGGTGTCCTACGAGGGCCAGGGCTGGTCGTCCGGCTCGACGGCGAGCGCCGGGAAAGACATCGGTAACGATCTTGGCGACGGCCAGGATTACGCAGAGACGGAGCAGCTGTAATGCCTACCCCAACCAAGGGCACGCGGCTCGGCGGTTCGCCGGCGCACGAGCGGTTGATGCTGGCCAACCTGGCCACCTCGCTGTTCGAACACGGCAGGATCACCACGACGGAGGCCAAGGCGCGTCGGCTGCGGCCGCTGGCCGAGAAGCTGATCACCAAGGCCAAGCGGGGTGATCTGCACAACCGCCGGCAGATCATGAAGGTCATCCGGAACAAGGACGTGGTGCACAAGCTGATCGCGGAGATCGGCCCGCACTTCGCCGACCGCCCCGGTGGCTACGTCCGGATCACCAAGACGCTGCCGCGCAAGGGCGACAACGCTGCGATGGCCGTGATCGAGCTGGTGCAGGAGAAGGTCGCCGCGAAGGCCAAGCGCACCGCCAAGAAGGCCGCCAAGGCGGAGACCAAGCCTGCCGCGGAGGAGACCAAGGCCGAGGCTGCGGAAGCCAAGGCGGAGGCCGCCGAGGAGCAGGCCGAGGCCAACGCGGATGCCACGACCGAAGCCGCCGAGGAGGCCAAGGCAGAGGACGCCGCGGCGGAGCAGGCCGACCAGGCGGAGGAGCCTGCCGAGCAGGCCGCCGAGCCGGAGGCCAAGGAAGAAGCCAAGGACGAGGCCAAGAGCGACAAGGACGGCGAATCCTGATTCGACCGGATCGTCCCGACGAGCCCGCTGCCGATCACACCGGTGGCGGGCTCGTCCGTCTGCGCTGGGACATCAGCTACGACGGCACGCACTTCTCCGGGTGGGCCAAGCAGCCGGGCAGGCGCACGGTGCAGGGCGTGCTGGAGGAGACCACCGCGCAGGTGTTGCGGATGTCCGAGCCGGTGCGGTTCACCGTGGCGGGTCGTACCGACGCAGGCGTGCATGCCAGCGGCCAGGTCGCTCACGTCGACTTGCCGCCGGTGGATGTCGAACGGCTGCTGTACCGGCTGCATCGTGCGCTGCCCGAGGACGTCCGGGTGCTGGACATCCGGCCCGCGCCGCCGGGTTTCGATGCGCGCTTCTCGGCGATTCGGCGGCGCTATGTCTACCAGGTTTCCGACGCCCCGTGGGGTGTCGATCCGCTTCGCCGGTTCGACACCCTGGGGTGGCCGAAGCCGCTCGATGTGCAGCGGATGAACGCGGCGGCGGAGGCGTTGCTCGGGCTGAACGACTTCGCGGCGTTCTGCAAGCAGCGGCCGGGGGCGACGACCATCCGCGAGCTGCAGGAGCTGCGGTGGGAGCGGGCCGGTGAGCACCTGCTGCGTGCCCATGTGGCGGCCGATGCGTTCTGCCACTCGATGGTGCGCAGCCTGGTCGGGGTGCTGCTGCTGGTGGGGGACGGCCGTCGGGACGTGGAGTGGCCCGCCGAGCTGCTGCGCCGCAAGCAGCGGGACAGCGCGGTCGCCCCGCCGCACGGACTGACCCTGGTCGGGGTCGACTACCCGCCGGACGAAGAGCTGGCCGCGCGTGCCGAGCAGACCAGGAACGTACGCGCCGCCGTGGAGCCGCGGGAACAGCACAGCTAGCGGTGCGGCCGGCCGCTGATCATGCCTGCGGACGACCACGGGCGAGTCTCCGCGGGATGAGCCCTTCAGCGGCGTCTGGGCGCGACGACGCTGAAGTGCAGCCGTGTCACGCACGATCCACTTCGGGTCGTGGCGCTCGCTCGCCTTCGAGTCGTGGCGCTCGCTCCACTTCAGGCCGCGGCGCAGCTGGGGTGGGCAGCTCCCCACCTGCCGCCATGATCACCCACACGGTGTACTTCGGCTCGTGTCGCGGCGCGGCCCGCGGCGTCGTGAACATCCGCTTGGGCAGCGGTTCTCTAGCTGACGTCTGCCTCGCCCGGATTGTCGTCGAGATAGCCGCGACCGCTATGGGCAGCGGTGGCGGGACGGCCTGGAGCGACAGGCCGTCTCGCAGCGCCCTAGGGTGCCCTGGGCTCTTTCTCTCGACGAGCGTTGTTGCTCCCGAGCTGATGGGGCGCCTCGTCCCGGGTGACCGGCTCGAGGTCGGGTCTGTCCGCGTCGCGCTCGGGCGTCGTGGAGCACTTGCCCGTTCGCAGAGTGCTGTTGTCCCGGGGCCGATTGCCGCCTAGTCCCGGGTGACCGGCCCGAGCAGCTGGGCTTCCCGCTGCGAGTTGGTCACCAGCCGGAACGGCCGCCACAAGTTCCGGCCCAGCGCGATCACCTGGTCGTCCTGCAGCCCGGTGAGCTGGTTGGTCATCTGCGGCGGCAGGTTCCAGATCCGGCCGGCCAGCTCCGCCTGGCCCACCGGCAGCCGCTGCATCAGCACCAGGTCCGCCGAGTTGGCCAGCGACGTGGCCTGCGGGTGCAGGTACGGCAGCACGTAGATGGTGGTGTGCCACGGCGTCCGCGGTGGGAAGAGATCCTGCGGCGTCGGGCCACCGTCGTGCACCACCAGCAGTGGGGCGTTCTCCGACGCCCTCGGCAGCTCGACCGGGGAGAGCCGGCGAATCTGCACGTGGGGCAGCGGGCGCCCGTCCGGCTGGGTGCCCGCCGCCTGCTGGATCGGGTACCAGGCCTGCTCGCGACCGGTGGCGACGATGATCCACGCGCCGACCGCCATCGCCCGCAGCGTGACCTGCCTGGCCAGGTAGAGCCCGCCGACCAGCACGATCCTGGTCGGTTCGGAACGCAGCGCGGCGACGGACAGGGGCGTGCCGTTGGCGTCCTGGCCGAGCACGATCCCGCCCCGGTCGCCGGAAGGGCTGATCGCGTCCAGCAGCGTCGGATCGACGGTGAACTCCGGAGCGACACCCGCCTTGTGTGCGGTGTCCCGCAACCGTGAACTCACGTGGCCCCTCCTAGCGGCAAGGTGGCGGTCAGACCGGCGACCTGCTGACCGCGCAGCGGCGTCAGTGCGATGTCCGCGTTCTCGGCGAGCTTGGTCAGGTGCTTGTCGGCAGCGGCCAGCTCACGCTCGTTCCGCGCGCTGATGCGGACCACGCCGCGCAGCCCGATGGTGCCTTCGTCCGGCGACGGCACGATGGTGATGGCCACCGTGGCCGACAACGCACGCAAGCTGGTGAGGTTGTTCAGCGTGGCGTTGACGCGTCCCTTCGGCCACCGGGTGATCGCGTAGCTGGAGTGCCGGACACCACCGGCGGTGACCCGCATCTTGTGCTCGGTGAGCTTCACTCCGCCACCGGCGGCCACCGCGGCGTTGAGCTCGGCCGCGGTCACCCCGGCGCGCAGCAGCTCGTCCGGGTCCAGCGGGCGGGTCGGCACCCCGCGGGACTCCAGGGCGCTGCGCACACGCGACAGCGCACCGATCAGCGCACGGTGGGCACCGACGACGCCACCACCACGTTCGCGGATGGCCGCCGGGCAGCGGAGCGGGTCCAGCCGCACGGCGATCCACGTGGTGCGGCGCGCGGCAGCGGGCAGCGGGCCGAGCACCTCCATGTAGGAGTTCAGCGCGGGCGAGTCGGCGGGGAGCGCCGCGCTGCCCGGGTAGGAGTGCCAGATCGCCTGGATCGAGTCCAGCACCACGCCGCGGTCCTCCAGGCACGGCTGCAACACCGACAGCGGCAGCGACGAGGAGTCCGTGGCGTTGCTGATCAGCGCCGGGGTCGGCTCGACGAGCAGCACGGCGGTCCAACAGCCGTCGTCCCACGCCAGGCCGACCGGCTTGCGGTCGTGATCCCGGCCGCGCGCGACCACCAGCTTGGGGATGGCCGCACGCAGCACGTTGACCCGCGGATCCGACGGGCCGATGACCGAGTCCTCGCTCTCCTCGGACAGTTCCTCCAGCGAGGCCTGCCGGACCGGCGGCCGGGGCATGTTGTGCTTGCGCAGCGCGTACCGCAGCTCCAAGCCCAGCCACTGGGTGAACCACTGGCCACGCCACCGCAGCATGGCCAGGACCAGCGCGACCAGCACGATGCCGATGGCGATGAACACGGACGCCTTGTTGCGCATCGCCGCGATGACGATGGCCCCGATGGCCACACCGAGCTCGATGGTGACCAGGTTGGCCACCGGCAGGCCGAACAGGTTCATCGTCGTGGCGTTGCGCCGGGCCGGCCCGACCGACGTGGGCCGGGGCGGCCGCTGCGGCGGCGGGCCCGC
>NZ_PKFA01000029.1:0-25518 GCF_002919275.1 Thermocrispum sp.
TGCCGGGCTCCGTGACCGACCCAGTCGGTCACGGGTCGGCTGCCGTCGTGAGGGCCGACGCTTCGCCGGCCGGAAAGGTTCGCCGTGCCGGGCCGCCGCCATGGGAGACCGTTCGCGGGCTCGGATGGTTGGGATCGTCGCAAGGCACGCCGGGAGCCCAGCACGTGCCGCGGCCGCCGGGTCCGTCTGCGTCAGTCGCCCGAGGTCCGGGTAGCAGCGGCACTGCGGCGCCGGACCAGCAGGAGACCGCAGGCAACAAGCAGGCCAGCCCCGACTGCCCACGCGAGCGGATACCACGATGCGGTGCTGATCTCGCCGGGTCGGGCCATGACTGCGATGCGGCCCAGCTGGCCGAAGTACAGATCGCCGTTGCCGCTCATCTCGAGCATGACCACCGGGCCGAACGTGGCGTTCGTGGATTCGTCGTCGACGTTGACGAAGACCGTGTCGATCGTGCCGTCGGGGTCGACTCGCCGGATGTCTTCCGCAGTGCTCACGTAGAGCGTGCCGTCCTCGGCGACGGTGATGTCTCCGGGATCCGGAAGCGGGGCTTTCGTGGCGGCGTTGCCGTCGCCTCTGTCGCCGCCGTGGTAGGCATAGGAGTCGGCGCCGTTGCCTGCTACGTGGGTCCGCTTCCCATACCGGTCGTAGCGATCCACGCGGTGCCTGTCGGTGTCCGCGACATAGACGACTCCGTCGCGGGCCGGGGCGATGCGATACCTCTGCGCGTTCGCCTGCTTCAGGGCCACGGTGAGCCGCCCGTCTTCCTCGACGCGGAGGACTCCGGCCGCATCGGCGATGTAGAGCGTCCCGTCCGGGGACATTTCGATGGCGTACGGCCGCAAACTCACTGCCCGGGCGAGCTTTCCGGTTGTGACCGGCGCTGCGCCGCGCCCGGCGACGAGGACTGGTGTGGAGTTCTTCGGCAGCTTCCACACCGCGTCGGTGCTTGCGACGTACGGCGTCCCGTCGACGCCCACAGCCACGGCTTGGACGCCGAACGGCGCTTCGGGTGGTGCCAGGTCGACGGTATGCACCCGGCCCGCGCGGTCGATCCGGCGCAGCTTGCTGTCGAGATCGACGAAGTACAGCTCGCCGGTCATCGGGTCGACGTCCGCGCTGGTGACCAGGCCGACGGCGAAGTCTGCCGCTCGCGGGGCAGCTGCGTCGTCCGGGCTCAAGTCGGCGAACGTGGTGATCTTGCCGCCTTCGACGGAACGGATCACCCGATCGCTCGTCCCGACCAGCAGCGATCCGTCGGGGCGCACGTCGACACTGCCCGGTCCGCGCACAGCGACCGAAAGCGTGGCTGCAATGGAGTTGCGCCCGGGAGAACCGATCGCCTGCACCCGGTGGTTTCCCGCATCGGCGACGTACAGGGTGCCGTCCGGTGCCACGGCGACATCGGTCGGGGCGCTGAGCCTTGCCGATCGCGCATCGGTGCCGGTGACGACGGACGCCCGGCCTTGCGGGCCGAGTCGGCGCACTGCATGGAACCCCCGTGCGTCGCGATCGACGAAGTAGAGGGAGCCGTCGTCGGCGACCGCCAACGCCCTGGGCTCGGACGAGATCACGTCAGCCGGCTCGCTGTCGGATGCGCCTTCGCCGGCGACGATGGTCGCCCGTCTGTCCGGCGCCACCTTGATGATCCGATTGCCGCTCGCATCGGCGATGTACAGGCTTCCTCGCCGATCGACCGCCACGTCGAGCGGTGTGATGTCGCTGGCCCGCGAACTGCCAATGCCGTTTTCCGCCACGCTGCCGACGTAGGTGCTGATGATGCCGTCCGGGCCGACGCGCCGGACACGCCTGTCGTCCGCGATGTAGAGCGTGCCGTCGTGTCCGACCGCAACTGCCTTCGGCCCGTCGAGCCGGGCTGCGCGGGCGGGGCCGCCATCGCCGGAAGACCCCGCCTCGCCCGTGCCCGCCACGACCGTCCGCGTGCCGTCGGGCGAGATCTTGCTGACGACGTGTCTCTGCGGCTCAGCGACGTAGTACGAGCCATCCGGTCCCACATCGCCCAGGCCCACCGCGTCAGCGGGTGAGTTCCAACTGGAATCGGTGGACCGGACGGTGCCGTTGCCCGCCACGGTGCGGACAGTGCCCGCGTCCGCATGCGCAACCGGGGACCACGAGCTGCCCTGGTGATCGTCCCCGATCCGGTAGTGGCCGCTGAGGCCGGGCGTTTCCGGATGCGCTGCGGCGGACGTAGCGGTGTTCGCGAGCACGACGGCAGCGACGAGGATGGTAAGCAGAAGACGCCTGGCCTTGGTGGACATGGCAGCTCCCGGATCGGCGCGTGTGGGTGACGGCGAGCGCCGCCCGGCGGTCCCGCAAGAACGTGCGGGCGACGCTCACCCGCATGGACCCTCAGCTGACCGGATTGGTTGGGCCGGGCGATGTCGCCGCGGACCACCGGCGGGACCAGAGACAGCGGACATCGGCGGCGACCAGGGCAACCCCACACGCCGCAGTGACCACGGCCACGGGAAGCCGTCATCACCACCGGGCCGGGGGATCACGCCGATCCGCGCTCGGCCCGGCTGGCTGAAGAACACGTCACCGTTGCCGTTGACTTCCAGCGCCGAGGTTGGGTGCGCGGAACGGATCGTTCCGCGGCCGGAGAGTGACCAGCACAACTGCGGGAAACGGTTACTGCTGAGTACGCTGAGCGGAACATCCGGGAGGTCTGACGATGCCGTTTCCTGCCGACCGTGAACGTGACCGCCCCTGGGTCATGCGGACGTACGCCGGTCATTCCTCGGCTGCCGCGTCCAACGCGCTGTACCGGAAGAACCTGGAGAAGGGCCAGACCGGGCTGTCGGTGGCGTTCGACCTGCCCACCCAGACCGGCTACGACCCGGACCATCCGCTGGCCCGCGGCGAGGTCGGCAAGGTCGGCGTGCCGATCGCGCACATCGGCGACATGCGGCAGCTGTTCGAGGGTATCCCGCTGGCCGAGGCCAACACCTCGATGACGATCAACGCGCCCGCCATGTGGCTGCTGGCGCTGTACGTCACGGTGGCCAGGGAACAGGCCGAGGCGGCAGGCCAGGACCCGGATGCGGTGCTCGCCAAGCTGGCCGGGACGACGCAGAACGACATCATCAAGGAGTACCTGTCCCGCGGCACCTACATCTTCCCGCCGGGTCCGAGCCTGCGGCTGATCACCGACGTGATCACCTGGACGGTGCACAACGTCCCCAAGTGGAACCCGATCAACATCTGCAGCTACCACCTGCAGGAGGCGGGAGCCACCCCGACCCAGGAGGTCGCCTACGCGCTGTGCACCGCCATCGCCGTGCTGGACGCGGTGCGCGACTCCGGGCAGGTGTCCGAGGAGGACATGACCCGGGTGGTCTCGCGCATCTCCTTCTTCGTCAACGCGGGCGTGCGGTTCATCGAGGAGATGTGCAAGATGCGGGCGTTCGTCCAGCTGTGGGACGAGCTGACCCGCGAACGGTACGGCATCACCGACCCCAAGGCGCGCCGCTTCCGCTACGGCGTGCAGGTCAACTCGCTCGGGCTGACCGAGGTGCAGCCGGAGAACAACGTGCAGCGCATCGTGCTGGAGATGCTGGCGGTGACGCTGTCCCGCAACGCCCGCGCCCGGGCGGTGCAGCTGCCCGCCTGGAACGAGGCGCTCGGCCTGCCCCGCCCGTGGGACCAGCAGTGGGCGCTGCGCATGCAGCAGGTGCTGGCCTACGAGACCGACCTGCTGGAGTACGAGGACATCTTCGACGGCTCGCGGGTCGTCCAGGCGCGGGTCGACGAGATCGTCGCCGGGGCGCGCGAGGAGATCCAGCGGGTGCAGGACATGGGCGGCGCCGTGGCCGCGGTGGAGAACGGCTACATGAAGAGCCAGCTGGTCGCCTCGCTCGGCGAGCACCGCCGCCGGATGGAGTCCGGCGAGCAGGTACTGGTCGGCGTCAACAAGTTCACCAGCACCGAGCCGTCCCCGTTGCTGGCCGAGGGTGCGCAGGCCATCGAGACTGTCGATCCGATGGTGGAGAAGCAGGCGATCGCCGCGGTGCAGAAGTGGCGCGAGGAACGCGACGACGCCGCGGTCAAGGCCGCGCTGGAGAGGCTGAAGGCCACCGCGCAGACGTCGGAGAACCTGTTCGAGGCGACACTGGAGTGCGCCAGGGTCGGTGTCACGACGGGGGAGTGGGCAGGAGCGTTGCGCGAGGTCTTCGGCGAGTACCGGGCGCCGACCGGAGTGTCGGCCACCGGGGCCGGCGGTGGCGGCGACCTGGCCGAGCTGGCGGCGGTGCGCGAGCGGGTGCGTGCGACCGGGCAGGAACTCGGTGAGCGGCTGCGCATCCTGGTCGGCAAGCCCGGCTTGGACGGTCACTCCAACGGGGCCGAGCAAGTCGCCGTGCGCGCACGCGACGCCGGGTTCGAGGTCATCTACCAGGGCATCCGGCTGACCCCGCAGCAGATCGTGGCGGCCGCCGTGCAGGAAGGCGTGCACGTGGTGGGGCTGTCGGTGCTGTCCGGCTCGCATCTGGAGGTCGTGCCGGAGGTCATCGACGGGCTGCGCGCCGCAGGAGCCGACGACATCCCGGTGGTGGTGGGCGGCATCATCCCGCCGGACGACGCGGCACTGCTGCGCGAGCGGGGCGTCGCCCGGGTCTTCACGCCGAAGGACTACGAGCTCACCGCCATCATGGACGAAATCGTGACGGTCATTCGCGAATCCCGCGGCCTGTGAAACCGCGGCACGGTGACGATCGGAAAACTCGGCGGAAATCGCACGCCGGTACCGCCATGGTGGTCCCGTGCAATTTCTCCGGCTGCACTGACATCATGTGTGCGGCGCGCGTGAGGACGGAAACGACCGGTCGTGAAGCAAGCCGATCGGGCTGAGTGCGCGGCGACGCGTGGACGCTGCGGACGGCTGGGTACGGCCGGCACGCGTTGTGGATGATCCACCCGCGATGTCGCGCTTGTCTGTTATGTCCGTTCGACTCGGGTATAACGGCAGCTCCGGTGGGTCCGAAGGTCCTACCCGGCGACCCGCGGCGTCGTTGCGGTGTCTTTTCGAGGTTCGTGAACCTGTCCGATCCGCCGGCTGCGGACGGGAAAACCAGCAGCGGAGCTTCCTGTCGCGATCGGGCTTCTTGTCGTGATCAATGCCCCGAAAAGACGAACGCTGCGCAATCGTGACTTTCCGGACCGTCACGCCTCTTTCCCCAGGTCGCGAAAGGTACTAGCCCGGGTGAGTGAATTGGTGGTCGTTCCGGATCGCTCAGGAATGGTTGAGACGGCATCGAGCTACCCCTAGGTTGGGTGAACCAGTGGCGTGGATCACCCGCGCATGGAGCAGGTTGTGACGAGGGAGCGACACGATGACCGGAGGCTGGACGAGACGGGATTTCTTCCGACGTACGGGGGCAGTGGGTGTCGTGGCTCTCGGTGGCCCTGCCGTGCTGTCCGCATGCGGCGTCGGGGGTAACGGCGGCGCGCCGGAAGGGGTCGGTGCTGCCGCGGTGACGTTCGAAGAGGCGAAAAAGACCAAGAACATGAAGGTCGGATTCGCCAACGAGGCGCCGTGGGCATTCATGGACGAAAAGGGCGAGCTGACCGGCTACGCCCCCGCGGTGGCGCGCGAAGTGCTGAAGAAGCTCGGCATCGATCACATCGAAGGCGAGGTCACCGAATTCGACAGCTTGATCGACAACGCGCGGGCGAAGAAATATGCGTTCGTCGCCGCAGGCATGTCCATCAAACCGGAACGGTGCGAGAACTCCGACTTCGCCATCCCGGACTACCAGGTCGGGTCGGCGTTTCTGGTGCCGAAGGGCAACCCGAAGAACATCAGGCGTTTCGAGGACGTCGCCAAGGCGAAGGTGAAGATCGCCACCCTGGGCGGTGCGGTGGAGAACGCTTTCGCCAAGGAAGCCGGCGTACCGGACAATCTGATCGAACCCATGCCGAAGCAGGACGACATCCTGCGCGCGGTGCGTGCTGGTGACGTCTACGGCGGCGCGATGCTGGACGTGACCGCGGGATGGCTGGTCAAGAACAACCCGGACGCCGGGCTCGAGGTGACCGAGTCGTTCCAGGCGGGGGACAAGCCCGAGGTGGGCACGTTCAACTTCCGCAAGGACGACGACGAGTTCCGCGAGGCCTTCAACCGGGAACTGCTCGAGCTGCACAAGTCCGGGCGCTGGCTGGAGCTGGCCAGGCCGTTCGGGCTGACCGAGGCCAACGACACGTATCCGGACCTGGCCACCGAAGAGAAGGTCGACGAGTACTGCGGTAAGTAGATCGGACACTCGCGGTGGACAACTTCTCCGTCTATCTGGAGCGCATCCTCGAGGGTCTGCCTGCGACGCTGTGGGCCACGGGCGGCGGTATCGCGCTCACCATCGTGATCTCGCTGCTCGCCGGCCTCGGCCTGCTGTCGCCGTCGCGGATCGTGCGGGGCCTCGTCCGGGTCTACGTGGAGGGATTCCGCGGCAGCTCCGAAGTCGTCCAGCTGTTCTTCTTCGCCGTGGCGCTGGCCATCTTCTTCGGGCTGCCGTGGAATCAGACGGCCCAGGGCCTGCTGCTGATCGGCATCATCGTGCTCGGTCTGAACCACGGCGCCTACGGCGCGGAGATCGTCCGCGGCGCGGTGCAGTCGGTGCCGAAGGAGCAGCGTGAAGGTGCCGTCGCGCTGAACTTCACGCCGGTGCAGCGAATGTGGCGGATCATCCTGCCGCAGGCGGTGGTGGAGATGCTGCCGCCGTTCAACAACCTGTTCATCCAGCTGCTGAAGGGCACGGCGCTGCTCAGCTTCATCACCGTCCCGGAGATGTTCCAGAAGGCCGACGAGCTGCGCGCGGTGCCCGCGTTCTCCCGAGACCTGTGGCTGATCTATCTGATCCTGCTGGTCTTCTACATGGTGCTGGCCGTGCTCATCACGGTCGTCATGCGCTGGCTGGAGACGCTGGCCGCACGCCGCGTCGGGCGTTCGGTGCCGAGCAGGGAACGTGCGCTGGCCAGAGGGGCGGCGGCCTGATGGACAAGTGGAACTGGGACCGCTTCCTCGATGCCTGGCCGTACGTGCTGGACGGGCTGTGGGTGACCATCCAGTTCACCGTGCTCGGCTCGATCGTCGCGTACGTGCTCGGGCTGATCTTCGCGATCATCCGCCAGCTGCGCATCCCGGTGGTGGACCAGGTGCTGTGGGGATTCATCGAGTTCGTCCGCAGCACCCCACTGCTGGTGCAGGTGTTCTTCCTGTACTGGGTGATCCGGCCGGAGGTGCTGCAGGGGGTCGACTCGGACACCCAGAAGATCCTGGTCGGCACGTTCGCGCTGGGTGTGCACTACGCGTGCTACACGTCGGAGGTCTACCGCGCGGGCATCGAAGCGGTGCCGAAAGGCCAGTGGGAGGCGGCCACCGCGCTGAGCCTGCCGCGCAGCCGGGTGTGGACCGGCGTGGTCCTGCCGCAGGCGATTCCCCGGGTACTTCCCGCGCTGGGCAACTACACCATCGCCATGTTCAAGGAAGTGCCGTTGCTGTCGGCCATCTCGGTCTTCGACATCGTCTACCAGGTCAAGACCGAGTACGCCGCGAGCCAAGGCGGTGCCGGCCCCGAGGCGTGGGCCGCCGCGGGCCTGACGTTCCTGGCCCTGAGTTATCCGTGTGCAATTCTGGTTCGAAGGTTGGAGCGCCGTGTCGGAACCGTCTGAGACCCCCGCCGAGATGATCCGGTTCGAGAACGTCGTCAAACGCTTCGGCTCGAACACGGTTCTGGAAAATCTGAACTTCACCGTCGCCCCCGGCGAGTTCGTCACATTGATCGGGCCGAGCGGCTCCGGCAAGACCACCATCCTGCGCCTGGTGATGACGCTGGAACGGGTCACCGAAGGCACCATCTACGTGGCGGGCGAGCCGCTGTCGCACATGCCCAAGGGCGGCAAGCTGGTGCCCGCCGACGAGAAGTACCTGCGCCAGGCCCGCAAGCGGATCGGCATGGTGTTCCAGCAGTTCAACCTGTTCCCGAACATGAACGTGCTGCGCAACGTCACCGAGGGCCCGGTGCGCAGCCTGGGCAAGTCGCGGGACGAGGCGGACAAGCGGGCCAGGGAGCTGCTCGAGCTGGTCGGCCTGTCGGACAAGGTCGACGCGCGGCCGACCCAGCTGTCCGGCGGCCAGCAGCAGCGGGTGGCCATCGCCCGTGCCCTGGCCATGGAGCCGGAGGTGCTGCTGCTGGACGAGGTGACCTCGGCGCTGGACCCCGAACTGGTCACCGGCGTGCTGCACCTGCTGAAGGACATCGCCACGACCACCGACATCACGTTCCTGTGCGTGACCCACGAGATGCAGTTCGCGCGGGACGTCTCGGACCGGGTGATGATGTTCGACGGCGGCAAGATCGTGGAGGACGGCCCGCCGGAGAAGATCTTCACCGCGCCGGAGAACGACCGCACCCGCGAGTTCCTGCAGGCGGTGCTCGACCGGGCGTGAGCAGGGCACCGGCCGCCGGGCGCGGGCGTCAGGCGGTGGCCACCCGGAACTGCTCGAACTGCTCCTCGGTCAGCCCGACCCAGGTGGCGTCGGCGTGCGCCAGCACCTCGCCGTCGGCGCCCCAGATCACCGAGCCGGAGTGGCGCTTGCGGCCGTCCACCGCGCGCAGCCAGCCCGCCGCCACCAGGCGCTCTCCTGCCTTGGGCAGCCGCAGGATGCGTGCGGTCAGCTGGCCGAGCACGTGCGGCCCGGCTCGGTGCTCGGTGTCGTGGTACCAGCACAGGCCGCTCGGGCAGTCGAGCGCGGCCCAGACGTACCGCGGGTCGAGTGTGCCCGCGGAGCCGACCAGCGATTCCTCCGGTGCCCACGGCCAGGCGACGAGCAGGTCCCGGGAGGTGCGGCCGGGGAACAGCCGCAGCCCGTCCCCCTCGGCGCGGGCAGGCCCGCAGGTGAAGCAGCCGGGGAAGGGATGCTGGGCCCGGTAGGCCTCGACGTCGAACTCCTCGGCGGCGGCGACTGCCTCGTCGTACGAGACCGGCTCGGGCAGATCGCCGGACGGCTCGCCGGGCCGCGCCCGGGCGATCACCGTCTCGCCGTCGCGCAGCTCGGCCCCGTCACCGGTGGACACCAGGTGCAGCGTGCGGTCCAGCGGCGGCGGCCGGAACAGGCGCACTTGCGCCGGGCCGTCGACGGCCGCGGCGGCGACACCGCACGTGTACCCGCCGTTGCCCGAGGCGTCCGGTCCATGGAATCGCTGTTCGATCCGCACCTGCATGGGCCGGATCCTACCGAGCGGCCGGCCGGCTCTCCGTCAGGTAGCGCTCGCCGGTGCGGATTTCCTGCAGGGCGGCGCACAGCGCGCTGAGCACCCGCAGGTCCTCGGCCCGGTGCCGTTCGATCACGTGCGTGAGCAATTCGGCTGCCAGCGCCAGCTCGCGGCGATCGTCGTCGGTGACCATCGCACTTCCCTTCCGCCGCCGTCGGCCGGCGGCTGCGGGTCCGTCGATCTTCCACCCGGGAGGCGAGACGAACCGGTTCGTCTCCCGATGCTAGATCGCGGCGCCGGCATTCCCGGTGCGACGCGCTGAACCTTCGGCGACGTGCCGGCGAGCCACTAACGTAAGGGGCATGGCGGGCTACGAGCACCTCACCGTCGAGCGCTCCGGCGCCACGGTGACCATCACCATGCGACGTCCGGCGAAACGCAACGCGCTGTCCACACCCCACCTGGAGGAGCTGCTGCGGGCGTTCACCGAGACGGCGCAGACCGACGCGACCGGTGTGATCCTGGCCGGCGAGGGCCCGGTCTTCTCCGCCGGGCACGATTTCGCCGAGGTCGCCTCGCTGGACACCGACGGGGTACGGCAGCTGCTCGACCTGTGCACGCGGCTGATGACCACACTGCACACCGTCCCGCAGGTGGTCATCGCGCGCGTCCACGCGCTGGCGACGGCGGCGGGCTGCCAGCTGGTCGCCTCGTGCGATCTTGCCGTGGCGGCCGAATCGGCGGCGTTCGCGCTCCCCGGCGGCAAGGGCGGCTGGTTCTGCCACACCCCCGCGGTGCCGGTGGCCAGGTCGATCGGCCGCAAGCGGCTGATGGAGATGGCGCTGACCGGCGACCCGATCGACGCCCGCACCGCCGAACGATGGGGCCTGGTCAACCGGGTCGTCCCGGACGACGAGCTGGACGACGCGGTGGCCGGCCTGCTGGCGCGGGCCACCAGGGGCAGCCGGGCCAGCAAGGCGCTGGGCAAGCGAACGTTGTACCAGCAGCTCGACCGGCCCGAGGACGAGGCGTACGAGCTGGCCGTGCGGGTGATGGCGGAGTCGTCCGGGCTGCCCGGCGCGAAGGAGGGCATGGCGGCGTTTCTGGCCAAACGGCCCCCGCAGTGGCCAGACTGAGCGCGGTCGCGCCGACGGTTCGGCGTTCCGAGGGCACCGACGAGGAGGTCGCATGCTGTCGCGCGGACGCTCCGACACCGCCGCCACGCTGCGCCGCGCGCACAAGCTGTCGCGGGCGTTGCGGGACGGCCTGCGGGGCGACGGCGTCTTCACCGCCGCCAGGCAGGCCAGGAAGCTGCTGCACGCCCGCGCCGTCGGCCTCGCCGGACTGGACGGGGCGATCGTCTGGTCCGGTGCGCCGCGGCACGAGGAGCAGGCCCAGGCCATGGTCAACGACGTGCTGCACGACGAGACCCACGGCGGACACGCCGAGCTGACCGTGTTGCCGCTGGACGTGGCCGACGAGATCGCCGGTGCCATCGTGGTGGAAGGCGACGTGAGCAATGCCGACGTGCACGAGGTCGCGGTGCTGGTCTCGGAGGCGCTGGAGCGGGCCAGGCTGGAAGCGTCGGCGGAACAGGCGCTGCAGTCCGAGCTGCGCGCGCTGCGCGCGGAGATCTCCCCGCACTTCGTCTACAACGCTTTGACGGTGATCGCGTCACTGGTGCGTAGCGATCCGGACCGGGCCCGCGATCTGATGCTGGACTTCGCCGACTACATCCGCTACAGCCTGGCCAGGCACGGTGAATACACCACGGTGGCGGACGAGTTCCACGCCATCGAGGCGTATTTGACGCTGCAGCGCGCGGTGCTGGGGGAGCGGCTGCGGGTGCAGGTGCGGGTGGCCCCGGACGTGCTGGCCGTTCCGCTGCCGTGCCTGGTGCTGCAGCCGCTGGTGGAGAACGCCATCCGGCACGGGATCGAGCCGAGCGGCGAGACCGGCACGGTGCAGGTGCAGGGCGAGGCGGAAGGCAACGACTGTGTCATCAGCGTGGAGGACGACGGCGTCGGGATGCAGCCGGAACGGGCCGAGCAGATCCTCGCCGGGAAGGGATCACCGGACAGCGTCGGCCTGTCCAACGTGGACCGCCGGCTGCGCACGGTCTACGGACCGTGGTACGGGCTGGTGGTGGAGACCGCGCCGGGGGAGGGCACGCGGGTGATCGTGCGAGTGCCGCTGTTCCAACCGGGTGTGTTGCCGTCATGAAGCCCTACAGCAAGCCACTGAAAGTGCTGGCCGTCGACGACGTGCCCGCCGCGCTGGCGGACATCTCGCAGCTGCTGCAGGAGGCGCCGGAAGTCGGCGAGGTCAAGGGTGCGGGCGACGCCATCACCGCGCTGAAGATGATCCAGAGCGAGCAGTTCGACGCGGTGTTCCTGGACATCTCCATGCCCGGCCTGGACGGCCTGGAGCTGGCCTCGCTTCTGGCCAAGCTCAACGAGCCGCCGGTGATCGTGTTCGTGACCGCCTACGACGGGCACGCGGTGACCGCCTACGGCATCGGCGCGGTCGACTACCTGCTCAAGCCGGTGCGGGCCGAGCGGTTGTCCGCGGCGCTGGCCAAGGTCGTGCGCATGCTGCCGTCCTCGGCCGAGGAGCCGCCGCCGCAGCCCGACGCGCTGGCCGCGATCCCGGTGGAAAGTGGCGGACGCACTCGCTACGTTCGGCGCAGCGACGTCGCGTTCGTGGAGGCGCACGGCGACCACGTCCGCCTGCACACCCCGAGCGGGGTGCACGCGGTGCGGATGCCGATCTCCCGGCTGGAGGAGTACTGGGAAGGCACCGGTTTCGTGCGCACCCACCGCAGCTTCCTGGTGGCGTTGAAGGCGATCAAGGAGCTGCGCAGCGACGCGGTGGGCGGCTTGCTGGCGCACACCGAGCTGGGCGACGTGCCGGTCAGCCGACGGCACGCGCGGGAACTGCGCGAGCGGCTGCTGCACGCGGCACGGGCCGCCGAACTGGATCAACCACGCGGACGGGACTGACCATGGCCAAACGCGTCGCGGTGATGAGCCCGCAGACCAGGCTGGCCCGATCGCGACGCAGGCTGCGCGGGCGCTGGCGGATGCCCCGGCTGGACCCGGACGACGCCGAGCGCGCGCTGCGCAACTACCGGCTGCAGCGGCGCCGCGGTGTCGCCGCGCTGGTGCTGATCTTCGCCATGCTGCTCGGGCTGCCGCTGCTGCTGAGGGTGGCGCCGGGACTGACCGACGTGCGGTTGCTCGGCATCCCGGTGTCCTGGCTGGTGCTGGCGGTGCTGCCGTACCCGCTGATGAGCTGGCTGGCCGGCTGGCAGCTGCGCAGGGCCGAGCGGGTGGAGGACGGCACCGGACACGGGGACGGGGCACGCTGATGGTGCCTGCGCTCGCGGTGGCCGCGGTCATCGGCGTGACGCTGTTCATCGGCTTGCGCGGTGTCGCGGCGATGCGCACGACCTCGGACTTCCTGGTGGCATCGCGCCGGGTGACGCCGCTGCTCAACGCCGGGGCGGTCTCTGGGGAGTACCTGTCCGCCGCGTCGTTCCTCGGCGTGGCCGGGCTGATGCTCAAGGACGGCATGGGCGCGCTGTGGTACCCGGTCGGCTTCACCGCAGGCTACATCCTGATGCTCGTGCTGGTCGCCGCCCCGATGCGCCGCTCGGGGGCGCTGACCGTGCCGGACTTCGCCGAGGCCAGGCTGGCCTCGCCGCCGCTGCGCAAGCTGGCCGCGGTCGTGGTGCTGGTCATCGGGGCGCTGTACCTGGTACCGCAGTTCCGCACCGCCGGGCTGGTCCTGACCGTGGTCAGCGGCACGCCGTACTGGTTCGGCGTGACGGTCGCCGGCGCGGCGGTGGCCGCCACGCTGGCGTTGGGCGGCATGCGCGCGGCGACCTACGTGCAGGCGTTCCAGTTCGTGCTGAAGCTGCTGCTGTTCATCATCCCGGCGGTCTGGCTGCTGGCCAGCGTCGGCGAGGACGTCCGGCACCGGGCGCTCAACCCGGAGGAGTTCACCCACTTCGAGCGGGACACCACGGTGACGTTCCGGGTGGACGCCACGTTGGAACCGGGTGGGTTCGTGCCCGCCGGGACCCGGATGGAGTTCCCCGCGGGGGCGCAGGTGCCGCACGTGGTGGGGTCCACCCCACCCGGTGGTGTGGAGTGGCAGCTGCCGCTGCTGGACTTCGGTCACAGCGGCTACCCGCTGCTGGGCACCCTGGCGGTGCTGGTGGCCACCTCGCTGGGCACGATGGGCCTGCCGCACGTGATCATGCGCTTCCACACCAGCCCGGACGGGCGGGCCGCGCGGCGCACCGCGGCCATCACCGTCGGCCTGCTCGGCGTGTTCTATCTCTTCCCGGGGATCTACGGGGTGCTCGGCAGGGTCCTGGTGCCGCACCTGTACCTGTCCGGCGCCACCGACACGGCGGTCGTCGCGATGCCACTGCAGGTCGACTCCGGGTGGCGGGGGACGCTGTTCACCACGCTGCTCACCGCCGGGGCATTCGCGGCGTTCCTGGCCACCTCGCTGGGGTTGCTGCTCGCCGTGTCCGGCGCCATCGCCCACGACCTGTCCCCTGGGGGGCTCGGACGCCTGCGGGTCACCGTGCTCGCGGCTGCCGCCGTGGTCGTCGTGCTCGCCCTCTTCGCCGCTCACCTGGACGCGGGTCTGCTGGTCACCTGGGGCTTCACCGTGGCGGCCTCGACGTTCTCGCCCCTGCTGGTGCTGGGCATCTGGTGGCCGCGGCTGACCGCACCAGGCGCCATCTGCGGCGTCGCGGCAGGCCTGCTGTCCTCGTCCGGGGCCATCGCCGTGACGCTGTTCGGGCCGCCGCTGCCCGGTGTGCTGGCCATCCTCGTCACCCAGCCCGCGATGTGGACCGTGCCGCTGGCGGCCGTCACCATGGTGCTGGTCTCGCTGCGTGGCCGTCCGCCCGCCTGGGCCATGACCGCCATGCTGCGGCTGCACCTCGACGAAGCGCGCGAACCGATGTTCCAACCCCGCCGGGGGAACCGTTCGGCGTGGTCGTCGCGCCGTTGGTGGACCGTTCGTCGCATGCTGCGACGGTCTGGCCGGTGATCATTCCGCAGCCGCCGTCGGCCTCTTTAACGTGGCGTGCGACACAGTCCCGGTACGGAGGTCGACGATGACTACCACCGAACGCACGCTCGCTCCCGAGGACTGGGAGCGGGTCCATCAGAGTGCGGACTTCGCCCGGTTACGGCGCAAACTCCGATCGTTCGTCTTTCCCATGACCGGCCTGTTCCTGGCCTGGTACCTGCTGTACGTGCTGCTGGCGGACTACGCGCCGGAGTTCATGTCGACCGAGGTCTTAGGCCACGTCAACGTCGGGCTGCTGTTCGGGCTCGGGCAGTTCGTCTCCACGTTCGTCATCACCGGGCTGTACGTGCGGCACGCCAACAAGCACCTGGACCCGGTGGCCGACAAGCTGCGTGACGAGCTCGAGGAGGTGGCCGCCAAATGAGCGCCGAACTGTTCCTGGCCCAGGACACGCTCGAGGGCAACAACCCGGTGCTGAACATGGCCATCTTCGGCCTGTTCGTCGCCGTCACGCTGGTCATCGTGCTGCGGGCCAGCCGCAGCACCAGGACCGCATCGGACTACTACGCCGCGGGCCGTGCGTTCTCCGGTCCGCAAAACGGCATCGCCATCTCCGGCGACTACCTGTCGGCGGCGTCCTTCCTGGGCATCGCGGGCGCCATCGCGGTCTACGGATACGACGGGTTCCTCTACTCGATCGGCTTCCTGGTCGCCTGGCTGGTGGCGCTGCTGCTGGTCGCCGAACTGCTGCGGAACACGGGGAAGTTCACCCTCGGTGACGTGCTGGCGTTCCGCATGCAGCAACGCCCGGTCCGGGCCGCGGCGGCGACGTCGACGCTGGCGGTGAGCTTCTTCTACCTGCTGGCCCAGATGGCCGGTGCGGGCATCCTGGTCGCGCTGCTGCTGGGCATCACCAGCGACGCCGGGCAGGCGCTGGTGATCAGCATCGTCGGTGTCGTGATGATCATCTACGTCCTGGTCGGCGGCATGAAGGGCACCACGTGGGTGCAGATCATCAAGGCGGTATTGCTGATCGCCGGTGCCGCGGTGATGACCTTCTGGGTGCTCGCCCAGCACGGGTTCAACCTGTCCGACGTGCTCGGTGCGTCGGCCGACCGCAACGGTGACGCGGTGCTGCACCCGGGTGCCAAGTACGGCGCCACCGAACTGTCCAAGATCGACTTCATCTCGCTGAGCCTGGCGCTGGTGCTGGGCACCGCGGGCCTGCCGCACGTGCTGATGCGCTTCTACACCGTGCCGACGGCCAGGGACGCGCGCCGGTCGGTGGTGTGGGCGATCGCGCTGATCGGCCTGTTCTACCTGTTCACGCTGGTGCTGGGCTACGGTGCCGGGGCACTGGTGGGCGCGGACGCGATCTCGTCGGCGCCGGGTGGTGAGAACGCTGCCGCCCCGATGCTGGCGCAGGCCCTCGGCGGTCCGGTGCTGCTGGGCATCATCGCCGCCATCGCCTTCGCTACCATCCTCGCGGTGGTGGCCGGCCTGACCATCACCGCGTCGGCGTCGTTCGCGCACGACATCTACGCCAACGTGATCAAGAAGGGCGAGGTCGACTCGAAGGAGTCCGAGGTGCGGGTCGCCAGGATCACCGCCGTGGTGATCGGCGCGCTGGCCATCGTCGGCGGCATCCTGGCCCGTGAGCAGAACGTCGCCTTCCTGGTCGCGCTGGCGTTCGCGGTGGCCGCGTCGGCGAACCTGCCGACCATCGTGTACTCGCTGTTCTGGCGGCGGTTCAACACCAGGGGCGCGCTGTTCAGCATCTACGGCGGCCTGATCGTGACGATCACGCTGATCGTGTTCTCCCCGGCGGTGTCCGGCAAGGTCAAGGTCGACCCGGAGACCGGGGAGGAGGTCTCGGCGTCGATGCTGCCGCTCGGTGTGGACTTCTCCTGGTTCCCCCTGGAGAACCCAGGGCTGGTGTCGATTCCGGTGTCGTTCTTCCTCGGCTGGCTCGGCACGATGCTGTCCAAGGAGCACGACTCGGAGAAGTTCGCCGAGATGGAGGTGCGCGCGCTCACCGGCGCGGGCGCGGAGAAGGCCACTCAGCACTGACTTCCCGCCTGGTTCTGCACCCCGGCGGTGCGGCGGCACGTTCTCGCAGCCTGCGAGGCGGTGCGCCGCACCGCCTTTCCATGCTCGGCCCTGTCGCGTATGGCGGGCGCGCTCGCCGCACCCGGGAGGTGCTGCTCGGCGCGGTACCGGCGCCGCCGCTGTCACCCCTTGGTGCGTTCGTGCAGCAGCAACAACGCGTAGGCGGCGATGCTCTGGGCGTCGGTCACCAAGCCGGTGCGGATCATCTCCTCGAACTCCGCGCGACCGAACCACGCGGCGCGCATGTCCTGTTCTTCCAGCTCGCGCTCGGGCGGCCCGGCGGTCAGCTCGGTGGCCAGGAACGCCCTGCCGCGCTGGCTGGACAGACCGGGGGCGACGTCCAGCAGGCCCAGCTCCACCAGCCTGCCCGCCCGCAGCCCGGTCTCCTCCCGCAGCTCGCGGGCGGCCAGCTCGGCCGGTTCCAGGTCTTCCCGGTCCGGCGCGGTGCCCTGCGGGAACTCCCACCGCCGCAGCCCGAGCGGATACCGGTACTGCTCGACCAGGTGCATCCGGCCGTCGTCGGCCATCGGGATGATCAACGCGTAGTCCGGCTTGTCCACCACGCCGTAGATGCCGCGGGAGCCGTCCGGGCGCTGGACGGCGTCCTCCCGGACCGTCATCCAGCTGTTGGCGTAGACCTCGCGTGAACCCAGTGTCCGCATGCGGTTAGCCTCGCACGGTGCGTCTTGTCATCGCCCGCTGCCAGGTCGACTACCACGGACGGCTGACCGCGCATCTGCCGATGGCCACCCGGCTGGTGCTGATCAAGGCCGACGGCTCGGTGTCCATCCACTCCGACGACCGCGCCTACAAGCCGCTGAACTGGATGAGCCCGCCGTGCTGGCTCACCGAGGACGACGGCACCTGGACCGTGCGCAACAAGAACGGCGAAGAACTGGTCATCACCGTGGACGAGGTGCTGCACGACTCGTCGCACGAGCTGGGCGCGGAGCCCGGGCTGGTGAAGGACGGGGTGGAAGCGCACCTGCAGCAGCTGCTCGCCGAGCACATCACCACGCTGGGCGAGGGCTACACGCTGATCCGCCGCGAGTACCCCACCGCGATCGGCCCGGTGGACATCCTGTGCAAGGACGCCGACGGCACGACGGTGGCCGTGGAGGTCAAGCGCCGTGGCGAGCTGGAGGGTGTGGAGCAGCTGACCCGCTACCTGGAACTGCTCAACCGGGATCCGTTGCTCGCCCCGGTCACCGGGGTGCTGGCCGCCCAGCAGATCAAGCCGCAGGCGCGCACGCTGGCCGAGGACCGCGGCATCCGGTGCGTCACGCTGGACTACGACGCCTTGCGCGGCGCGGAGAGCGACGATCTGCGGCTGTTCTGACGTCGCCTGCCGGACGTGTCGGCGTTCACCCGGGGCCCGCCGACACCCGCCCGGATCGGTGGCCCCGGCGGGCGCCCGCCGCGCGGATTGCCGGGATCCACCTCCGTGCGATGCACCGTGGCGCTACGGTGCATGCGTGCCTCACTTGCGATCGATGTTCACGGCCCGCCGTGCCGCCGCCGTGCTGGTGGCTCTCGCCGCGCCGGTGATCCTCTCCGGGTGCGGCGGAGACGACCTGGCCAAGGTCACCTACCAGCGGACGACGGTGCCACCGCAGCCGGGCAGCGGCGGCGCCGGGCCGGTGCCGCAGGGCCAGGTCGACGTGCCGGAGCTGGCCGTCGACAAGCTCAGGCTGGTCGACGCGTGCCAGCTGCTGACCGGGGAAGCCGTCACCCAGCTCGGCAAGCCGGACAAACCGCTGCCGCTGTATCAGGAAACCTGCATGGTGGACGTGCGCGACCCGGCGGACAAGCAAGTGAAGCTGAACCTCCGACTGGACCAGAGGGTGTTCCAACCGCGGGAGCAGGCCGCAGGCGGGCTGGACGGGCTGCCGCTGTTCGAGCAGCGCGACGGCGACAAGTGCTCCGACACGGTGCTCACCGACGAGTCGGCGAAGATGGGCATCGGCCTGGACGTCACCTACGAGCAGGGCGAGCCGTGCGGGACCGCGCGCCGGGTGTTGGCCAAGATCATCCAGCGGCTGAAGACCGATCCGCCGCGCATCGACGTCCCGCCGAACTCGTTGCGCCAGGTCGACCCGTGCTCGGTGCTGCCGAAGCAGGAGGTCGCCGACCTGCTCGGTGCCGACGCGGCGGCGTCGCAGGACTCGCTGCACGGCTGCAGCGCGCAGGCCACCGACCCGACCAAGGGCTCGGTCGTGGTCGAGTTCCGCTTCTCCGGCCCGCCGGTCGAGGCGGGCAAGTGGAAGCGGATCACCATCTCCGGCTCGGTACGGGGGGTCCAGAAGTACCTCACCCCGAGCATCGAGCGCTGCGAGGTCGAGTGGGAGCACAAGAAGTACAGCGGGCCGCTGGCCAGGGACGGCGAGACCGTCCGGGTCGAGTTCGCCAACTACCTCGGCGACGGCACCGCGCCGGACGCGTGCCGGAAGGCGCGCCAGGTGGCCAAGCAGGTGTTGAGCGAACTGTCGGGGTGACGCGGGCCTCGGCAGTCCGACCCGGCGCAGCTGGAGCGGTTGCGCCGAACTGCCGGGGTGACGCGGGCCTCTGAGTTGTTGCGTCCCCTCTGGCGCGCCGCGACGATACCCAGGAGTAACCGGAGCACGGGAGGCATGCAGTGGCGCGTGAGTTCTCATCGGTGGGCGTGATCGGGCTGGGCACCATGGGCGCGGGCATCGCGGAGGTGTTCGCCCGCAGCGGGCTGGCGGTGATCGGCGTCGAGGTCGACGACGCGGGCATCCAGCGGGCTCGTGAGCACATGGAGCACTCCACCGGTCGCGCGCTGGCCCGCGGCAAGATCGACGAGGCGACCAGGCAGGAGATCCTCGGCCGGATCCGCTACACCACCCAGCTGGACGACCTGGCCGAGGTCGACCTCGTGGTCGAGGCGATCCCGGAGCACCTGGACGCCAAAGCGGACGTGTTCGCCAAGCTGGACAAGATCACCAAACCGGACGTGATCCTGGCGTCCAACACCTCGTCGC
Source organism: Thermocrispum sp. (assembly GCF_002919275.1). Taxonomy (NCBI): domain Bacteria; kingdom Bacillati; phylum Actinomycetota; class Actinomycetes; order Pseudonocardiales; family Pseudonocardiaceae; genus Thermocrispum; species Thermocrispum sp. The sequence continues at coordinate 19,397 of NZ_PKFA01000029.1, forward strand.
TGTCCATCACCGAGATCGGCGTGCACACCCAGCGGCCGGGCAAGGTCGTCGGCATGCACTTCTTCAACCCGGCGCCGGTGCTCAAGCTGGTCGAAGTGGTGCGCACCGTGGTCACCGAGCAGGACGTGATCGACGACGTGGTGGCGCTGGCCAAGCGGATCGGCAAGACCCCGGTGGTGATCGGCGACCGGGCCGGGTTCATCGCCAACGCGCTGCTGTTCGGCTACCTCAACCACGCGGTGCGGATGTTCGAATCGCACTACGCCACCCGTGAGGACCTGGACGCGGCCATGCGCTTCGGCTGCGGCTATCCGATGGGGCCGCTGCAGCTGCTCGACCTGATCGGCCTGGACACCGCCTACGAGATCCTCGACTCGATGTACCGGCAGTCGCGCGACCGGCTGCACGCCCCGGCGCCGCTGCTGAAGCAGATGGTCTCCGCCGGCCTGCTCGGCCGGAAGGTCGGCCGCGGCTTCTACACCTACGACCGGCCGGATTCGCCCAACGTGGTCGACGACCACCTGACCCCGCGCAGCAAGGCGGGCGAGGACGGGCCGACCCGCCAGGTGCGCACGGTCGGCGTGGTCGGCACCGGGACGATGGCGACCGGCATCGCCGAGGTGTTCGCCAAGTCCGGCTACGACGTGGTGCTGCGCGGGCGGTCCCAGGAGAAGGCGGAGGCCGCGCTCGGCAAGGTCCGCAAGTCGCTGGAGCGCGCCGTGGCCAAGGGCAAGCTGACCGAGGACGAGGCCGCCGCGGCGGCCGGGCGGATCAGGCCGGTGGCCGAGCTGGCCGAGCTGGCCGATGCCGACCTGGTGGTCGAGGCGGTCGCCGAGGACCTCGAGGTCAAGCGCGGCCTGTTCGCCGAGCTGGACGCGGTGGTCAAGCAGGGCGCCATCCTGGCCACGACAACCTCGTCGCTGCCGGTGGTGGAGTGCGCGGCCGCCACCAAGCGCCCGGCGGACGTGGTGGGCATGCACTTCTTCAACCCGGCGCCGGTGATGAAGCTGGTCGAGGTGGTGCACACCATCAACACCGCCCCGGACGTGGTGGCCACCGTGAACGCGGTGTGCCGCCAGACCGGCAAGGTGGCGGTGAACTGCGCCGACCGGGCCGGCTTCATCGTCAACGCGCTGCTGTTCCCGTACCTGAACGACGCGGTGAAGATGCTGCAGGCGCACTACGCCGAGGCGGCGGACATCGACACTGCGATGAAGGTCGGCTGCAGCCTGCCGATGGGCCCGTTCGAGCTGCTGGACGTGGTCGGCCTGGACGTCGCGCTGGCTATTCAGCGAACGCTGTACAACGAGTTCCGCGAGCCGGGCTTCGCGCCTGCGCCGCTGCTGGAACACCTGGTCACGGCCGGCCGCCTGGGCCGCAAGACCGGAAAGGGTTTCTGGGAGTACAACTGACGCGTGCGGCGCCGACGGCCTGCCGGGCACGCCCCGGTGGGCCGCCGGCGTTCCGGTGCCTTTTCGGTCAGCTGCAGCAGCACCCTCCGCCACAGCACCCTCCACCGGACGGCGGGGGCGGCGCCGGCGACGAGGGACGGGACGCGGTACCGGTCAGCGCCACGGTGGTGAGCAGCTTGACCGTGTCGGTGTGGCCCGCCGGGCACTTCGCGGGCGCGCCGGACTCACTCATCGGCCGGTTGAGTTCGAACGTCTCGGTGCACACCCGGCAGCGGTAGGCGTAGGTCGGCATGGGCTCATTATCCCGCCGCCTGTGCCGTGACCGGCGCATCTCGGTACGGTCCGGCCCGCCACGCCGGGCGGCGGCCCGGCGTGCGAAACGGGGCGGCCGCCTCGGCGAACTTCGGCGCACGGGGTGCCACGACCGGTCGCCGATGTGGCACGCTCGCAGCGTGCTGCCACGACCCGATCACAGCCTTCCCCATCTGGCCGACGTGGTGCCGTCGGTGCTGGCCGCCATGCGGGTGCCCGGGTTCGACGCGATCGTCGACCTGCCCGGCGATCGGAGCGGCGCCTGCGTGCTGCTGATCGACGGGCTCGGCACCGAGCTGCTGGACGCCCATGCCGAGGACGCCCCGGTGCTGACCGAACTGCGCGAAAGGGACCGGAGGGACGTCCACGTCGGCTTCCCGTCCACCACGGCCGCCGGGCTGGCCGCGATCGGCACCGGATGCCGGTCCGGCGAGCACGGCATGGTCGGCTACACGTTCCGCCTGCCCGAGGCCGGGGTGATCAACGCCCTGCGCTGGCGCGCGCACCCGGCCAGCCGGGACGAGGGGGACCTGCGGCTGGCGTTCCCGCCGGAGCAGGTGCAACCCAAGCCGACCGCCTTCCAGCGGGCCGTGACCGCGGGGACGACGGTCACGGTCGTCTCCGGCGCCGAGTTCAGTGGCTCCGGGCTGACCAGGGCGGTGCTGCGGGGCGGGCAGTACGTCGGCGTGCACGCGCTGGGCGATCTGGCCGCGGAAGTCCGGCAAGCCGTCGGCGGCGGCGGGTTGTGCTACGGCTACCACGGCCAGCTCGACATGCTCGGGCATCTGCACGGACCGGGCTCGTTGGCGTGGCGGATGCAGTTGCGTCAGGTCGACCGGCTGGTGGAGTCGCTGGTGGAAGCCCTCCCGCCGGGTGGCCTGCTCGCCGTCGTGGCGGACCACGGGATGGTCGCGGTGGATCCGGAAGAGGTCGTGGACGCCGACGCATGCGCGGAACTGACCGAAGGTGTCCGGGAGATCGGCGGGGAGGCCAGGGCCCGCCACGTCTACGTCGAGGACGGGGCCGCCGCGGACGTGCTGGCCGCGTGGCGGGAAACGCTCGGCGACCGGGCCTGGGTGGTCAGCAAGGACGAGGCGATCGCGGCCGGCTGGTTCGGCGAGCGGGTGGAAGACCGCGTGGTGCAACGGATCGGCGACGTCGTTGCGGCCGCCCGCGGCCGGGCCGGGGTGGTGCGCCGGTCGTACGAGCCACTGGAATCCCGGCTGATCGGGCAGCACGGGTCGCTGTCCACCGCCGAGCAGCTGGTGCCGTTGGTGCTGGCCTACCGCTGAGCTCGCCACGCTCGTCGGCCCCGCTGCCGGGGTGGCGACGGGACGAATTCAGCCGTGGGCGTGTCGCCGCAACAGCACCTCGGTGAACCCGTGCTGGGTGCGCTCCCGCCACACCGTGAACCCGAGTTTCTCGGCGACCCGCAACGACGGCGCGTACTCCGGCGTGGTCACGATGGACACCGGGCGGCCGGGCATCTCGCGCTCCGCCCACTCCACCGCCTGCCGGGCGATCTCGGTGGCGTATCCCTTGCCCCAGTGCCTCCGGTGCAGCCGGTACGCCAGGTTCAGCACCGGCTCGCCGTCCTCGACGTGCCTGCGGATGCCGCCCAGGCCGACGACGTCCCCGGACGCCGGGTCCACCGCGATCCAGTACGACAGCCCGTACTCGTCCCAGTCGGCCAGCCATCCGGTGAAGCGCTCGCGCGCCTGCTCCGGCGTCAGCGCCATCGGGTCCCAGCGGTTGGCCTCCGCGTCCCGGTACAGCGCGACGACCTGCTCCCGGTCGGCAGGCCACAACCGGCGCAGCAGCAGCCGCTCGGTGCGGACCTCCGGCAGGACGGGACTCACCCGCACGACAGTAGGCGCGGTTCGGACACAATGGGGCCCATGACGGCCGGTGTGAGGGATTTGCCACTCGTTTTGTTGCACGCGTTCCCGGTCGACGCGCGGATGTGGGACGGCGTGCGTGCGCCGCTTGCCGCCCACACCCGGGTGATCACCCCCGACCAGCGCGGGCTCGGCCGCTCCCCGATGCCGCTGACCGACCGTGCGCCGTCGCTGGAGGACGCCGCCCGCGACGTCGTCGTTCTGCTGGACAAGCTGGGCATCGAGCGGGCTGTCGTCGGAGGCTGCTCGATGGGCGGCTACGTCACCATGGCCCTGCTGCGCATCGCGCCGGAGCGCGTCGGTGGCCTGGTGCTGATCGACACCAAGGCCGCGGCCGACACCGCGGAAGCGCGTGCCGGCCGGCTGGCGATGGCGGACCGGGTGGAGGCCGAAGGGGTGGGGTTCCTGCCCGAGGCGATGTTGGCCAATCTGCTCGGCAGCACCACCCGCGAGCGGCGGCCGGAAGTGGTGCAGCGCGTGCGGGACATGATCCTCGACCAGCCGCCGGCCGGTGTGGCGTGGGCGCAGCGGGCGATGGCGGACCGCCCCGATTCGTTCGACACGCTGCGGTCGGCCGACGTCCCCGCCCTGGTCCTGGTGGGCGAGGAGGACGAGCTGACCCGCGCCGACCAGGCCCGCGCGATGGCCGAGGCGCTGCCGAACGCCCTCTTGGAGGTCATCCGCGCCGCCGGTCACCTCGCTCCGGTGGAGGCGCCGGAGGCGGTGGCGGAGGTCATCGCGAGCCTGTGGCGCTGACCTGCGGATACCGCCGCGTGACGAGCCCAACTGTGATGTGGAGCGAGGTTGTGCGGGATCACAGAAGGCGCCCGGATAGGATCACGGCAGCTTCGTTCCCCGGGTAGGTGGGTTACCCGGAGTCCGAAGGTCCCCGAGTGACTGCAGGAGGCAGGCAGTGACGGCCGTAGCGCCCCAGCCGATCGCGACGCGTCCCCAACCGGCGACCCCCCGGCTCAAGGGTTCGTTCATGCTCAGCATGTTCAAGACCACGGACCCGAAGCAGCTGGGCATCATGTACCTGGTGGCCTCGTTCGCCTTCTTCATGATCGGCGGTGCGATGGCCATGCTGATCCGCAGCGAGCTGGCGGTCCCCGGGCAGCAGTTCCTGTCGTCTGAGCAGTACAACCAGCTGTTCACCATGCACGGCACGGTCATGCTGCTGCTGTACGCGACGCCGAGCGTGTTCGGCTTCGCCAACCTGGTGCTGCCGCTGCAGATCGGCGCCCCGGACGTCGCGTTCCCGCGGCTGAACGCGTTCTCCTTCTGGCTGTTCCTGTTCGGCAGCCTGGTCGCGCTGTCCGGCTTCCTCACCCCTGGCGGGGCCGCGGACTTCGGCTGGTTCGCCTACGCGCCGCTGTCCAACGCCATCCACTCGCCGGGTGTGGGCGCCGACCTGTGGATCGTCGGGCTGGCCATCGGTGGTCTCGGCACCATCCTCGGCGCGGTCAACATGATCACCACCGTGGTGTGCATGCGCGCGCCGGGCATGACCATGTGGCGGATGCCGATCTTCACCTGGAACATCCTGATCACCAGCATCCTGGTGCTGATCGCGTTCCCGATCCTGACCGCGGCGTTCTTCGGGCTGCTGGCCGACCGCCACCTGGACGCGCACGTGTTCGACCCGGCCTACGGCGGGGTGATCCTCTACCAGCACCTGTTCTGGTTCTTCGGCCACCCGGAGGTCTACATCATCGCGCTGCCGTTCTTCGGCATCGTCAGCGAGATCTTCCCGGTGTTCAGCCGCAAGCCGATCTTCGGCTACAAGGGCCTGGTGCTGGCCACCATCGCCATCGCGGCGCTGTCCACCGCGGTCTGGGCGCACCACATGTACGCCACCGGTGCGGTGCTGCTGCCGTTCTTCAGCTTCATGACGTTCCTGATCGCCGTGCCGACCGGCGTGAAGTTCTTCAACTGGATCGGCACGATGTGGAAGGGCAGGCTGACGTTCGAGTCGCCGATGCTGTTCTCCATCGGCTTCATGGCGACGTTCCTGCTCGGCGGCCTGACCGGCATCCTGCTCGCCGCCCCGGCGCTGAACTTCCACGTGTCGGACACCTACTTCGTGGTGGCGCACTTCCACTACGTGCTCTACGGCACGATCGTGTTCGCCACGTTCGCCGGCATCTACTTCTGGTTCCCCAAGTTCACCGGCCGGATGCTGGACGAGTCGCTGGCCAAGTGGCACTTCTGGCTGACCTTCATCGGGTTCCACACCACGTTCCTGGTGCAGCACTGGCTGGGCAACGAGGGCATGCCGCGCCGGTACGTCGACTACCTGGAGTCCGACGGCTTCACGACGCTGAACACCATCTCCACCATCGGTGCCTACATCCTGGGTGCCTCGACGCTGCCGTTCCTGTGGAACGTGTTCAAGTCCTACCGGTTCGGTGAGCGGGTGACGGTGGACGACCCGTGGGGCTACGGCAACTCGCTGGAGTGGGCCACCAGCTGCCCGCCGCCGCGGCACAACTTCACCGAG
>NZ_PKFA01000050.1:0-25486 GCF_002919275.1 Thermocrispum sp.
TTCCGCGGCGGTGGTGGCGGTGGCTTCCGCTCCGGCCCCTCGGCGCCTCCCGGCGGTGGTTTCCGCGGTCGGGGGCGTGGCGGCGCGGCAGGCGCGTTCGGCAGGCCCGGCGGCCCGAGCCGCAAGGGGCGCAAGTCGAAGCGCCAGAAGCGCCAGGAGTACATGGAGAACATGCAGGCGCCGACCGTCGGCGGCGTGCGCCTGCCGAAGGGCAACGGCGAGACCATCCGGCTGCCCAGGGGCGCTTCGCTGACCGACTTCGCCGAGAAGATCGACGCGAACCCGGCCTCGCTGGTGCAGGTGCTGTTCCACCTCGGCGAGATGGTGACCGCGACCCAGTCGGTCTCCGACGACATCCTCGAGCTGCTCGGCTCGGAGATGAACTACAAGGTCCAGGTCGTCTCGCCGGAGGAAGAGGACCGCGAGCTGCTGGAGTCGTTCGACATCACCTACGGCGAGGACATCGGCGACGAGGAGGACCTCGAGTACCGGCCGCCGGTGGTGACCGTGATGGGCCACGTCGACCACGGGAAGACGCGCCTGCTGGACACCATCCGCAAGACGTCGGTGCGGGAGCACGAGGCCGGTGGCATCACCCAGCACATCGGCGCCTACCAGGTGTCCACCGAGCTGGATGGCGAGCAGCGGCTGATCACGTTCATCGACACCCCGGGTCACGAGGCGTTCACCGCCATGCGTGCCCGTGGTGCCAGCGCGACCGACATCGCGGTGATCGTGGTGGCGGCCGACGACGGCGTGATGCCGCAGACGGTCGAGGCGATCAACCACGCCCAGGCGGCCAAGGCGCCGATCGTGGTGGCGGTCAACAAGATCGACAAGCCGGACGCCAACCCGGCCAAGGTGCGCCAGCAGCTGACCGAGTACGGACTGGTGGCCGAGGAGTACGGCGGCGACACGATGTTCGTCGACATCTCGGCCAAGCAGGGCACCAACATCGACCAGCTGCTGGAGGCGATCCTGCTGACCGCGGACGCCACGCTGGACCTGCGGGCCAACCCGAACATGCCCGCGCAGGGTGTGGCCATCGAGGCGCACCTGGACCGCGGCCGTGGCCCGGTGGCCACCGTGCTGGTGCAGCGCGGCACGCTGCGGGTCGGCGACTCGATCGTGGCGGGCGAGGCCTACGGGCGTGTCCGGCGCATGGTCGACGAGCACAACGAGGACGTCACCGAGGCGCTGCCGTCGCGGCCGGTGCAGGTCATCGGCTTCACGTCGGTGCCGGGCGCGGGTGACACGTTCCTGGTGGTGGACGAGGACCGCACGGCTCGCCAGATCGCCGAGCGGCGCCAGGCCAGGGCGAGGGCGGCGCAGAACGCGCAGAAGCGCAAGCGCATCAGCCTGGAGGACCTGGACTCGGCGCTGAAGGAGACCAAGCAGCTGAACCTGATCATCAAGGGCGACAACGCCGGTACCGTCGAGGCACTGGAAGACGCCCTGATGAAGCTCGACGTCGGCGACGAGGTGGAGCTGCGGGTCATCCACCGCGGCGTCGGTGCGATCACCGAGGGCGACATCAACCTGGCGATCGCCGACAACGTCATCGTGCTCGGCTTCAACGTCCGTGCCGAGGGGAAGGCGACCGAGATCGCCACCCGGGAAGGCGTGGACGTGCGCTACTACACGGTGATCTACCAGGCGATCGAGGAGATCGAGAACGCGCTCAAGGGCATGCTCAAGCCCGAGTTCGAGGAAGTCGAACTGGGCCGGGCCGAGGTCCGCGAGGTGTTCAAGTCGTCCAAGGTCGGCACCATCGCCGGTTGCCTGGTCACCTCGGGCCTGATCCGTCGCAACGCCAAGGCGCGGCTGCTGCGGGACAACGTGGTGGTCGCCGACGACCTGCAGATCGCCTCGCTGCGCCGGTTCAAGGACGACGCCACCGAGGTCCGCGAGGGCTTCGAGTGCGGTCTCACCTTGGGCAAGTTCAGCGACATCAAGGTGGGCGACGTCGTGGAGACCTACGAGCAGCGGGAAAAGCCCCGTGAGTAGGTGAGGTGTACGTCGGTGTCCTGGAGCTGGACATCGTCCTGGGCGATGTCCGCTCCTTGAAGGAGAAGCGGTCCGTCGTCCGGCCGGTGATCGCCGAGCTGCGCAAGCGGTTCGACGTGGCGGTCGCCGAGGCCGGCCACCTGGACCTGTATCGCCGCACGTTGATCGGCGTCGCCGCGCTGTCGGTGGACGCCGGTCACGTCGGCGAGGTCCTCGACGCCTGCGAACGGCAGGTCGCGGGGCGCCCGGAGCTGGAGCTGGTGTCGGCCCGCCGACGTTGGCTCGGTCCCGGGGACTAGGCACAGCGAGTCAAGGAGGGGTGCGCGGTGGTGGATCACGCCCGGGCGCGCAGGCTGGCCAAGCGGATCGGGCAGATCGTGGCCTCGGCCATCGAGCACGAGATCAAGGATCCGCGGCTGAAGAACGTCACGATCACCGACACCCGGTTGACCGGCGACCTGCGCGACGCGACGGTGTACTACACGGTGCTGGGTGAGACCGTGGACGCCGAGCCGGACATGGCCGCGGCCGCGGCCGCGCTGGAGTCCGCCCGCGGGTTGCTGCGCAGCAAGGTCGGTGCGGGGACCGGGGTGCGGTTCACGCCGACGCTGACGTTCGTCCCCGACCATGTGCCGGAGTCCGCGCGGCACATCGACGAGCTGCTGGCCAAGGCGCGCGCAGCGGACGCCGAGCTGGCGCGGCGGGCCACCAACGCCAAGCCTGCGGGCGACCCGGATCCGTATCGCAAGCCGATCGACGCCGACGAGACGGACGAGGCCGACGCACGGTAGGCCGGGCTGCCTGGCCCGGCAGCCTGCCCCGTTGGAGCCGCGGCACCGCCCGCTGGGGGCCTTCGGGCTGTCCGGCTCGCTGTCACGACGCCAGGTGGTCCGTGCCCCGCTGTGGATTGCGGTGGTGCGTCGTGATCCCGGTCGTGGCCCACGAAGGTGGTCCGTGCCTGCCGCGGACCTCGGTGTCTCGTACTCGAGGCCCGCAAGGGCGCTGACGTTCGTGCGGCCAGCGGGACCCGCGGCGCCAGGTCGGCTGCGCCGGCCCTTGCCTGTCGTCTCGCCTTCCGGGCCGGCCCCGCTCCAGCCGAGTGCCGGGGCATGCCACGAACCGGCACAGCCCGCAGACGTCCCGCTACGGAGCCGCTCGCGGCTAGGGTTTCGTCGCCACCACCAGGTCACGCACGATCGCGTTGTCCACTCGGTGGGCGAACTGCTCGTAGTGCGCGCCCTCACGCGGCTTCAGCCCGGCCCGGGTCAGCAGGTCCAGCAGCTCACCGCGGGGCAGCGTCAGGTCGTTGAAGGAGATCCCGATCGCCCCGCCCGGCTTGAGCGCCGTGACCCAGACGGGCACGGCAGCCGACAGCAGGTCCCGCGGGCTGCGCTGCAGCTCGCCGGCCTGCCTGCTGCCGTGCTGCACGCCGTACGGCGCGTCGGTGACGATCGCGTCGAACGCGTTGCGCCCGAAGATCTTGGCGGTGTGCAGCGTGTCGGTCGCGCGGAACGACAGCGTCCGGGTCCTGCCCGCCTTGAACTCCTCCTTGGTGGGCGCGTAGGTGATGTCCAGCCGCCGCCCCAACCGGTGCCGCTGCCACCGCAGCGGGCCGGACTCCGCGGTGTGCTTGAACTTCTTGGTGCGCAGCCACGTCTTGATGAACCGCTCGTACGCCTCGAAGTCACGGTCGGCCAGCTCCACCCCTGCCGCGTCGAAGCCGTACATCATCGCCTGGTTGAGCGTGGTGCCCCGGCCGCACAGCGGGTCCAGGACGCGCAACGGGCGGCGCAGCATGGCCAGCGGCTCGGCCATGGCCAGGCACGTCACGTTGAGCAGCAGCCGGGTGAACTGCTCGTTGGTCTTGCCCGCGTACTTCTGGATGGTCAGCAGGTCGGAGTCGAACCGGTCGAGCGGCCGGATCGGCACCGGGCGCAGCAGGTCCTCGTCCACCCGCTGGAACAGCGCGTACAGCGACGAGGCGTTGGACAGCAAGGCCAGCCGGTCGCCGGTCAGCTCGGGCGCGGTGAACCGCACGTAGTGCAGCCCGGCGAGCTCCACTTCGTCGGTGTCCGCGATCCCGCCCACGGCTTCGCCGAAGACCGCGAGCTCGGCGCGCATCAACCGTGGCGCGTCGTCGGCGTAGACGCGGTTCGCCGATGGCAGCTGCAAGATCAAGTACTCGGACACGGTCGACTCAGCAGACGGGTCGGTGGACATGGGTTGCCGGCGATGATCAGACGATGCGGGTGAGTCCGACGGCACTGTTCGATGGTAGTGCCCGCGCTGATCGTCGGGGCGACCACGTAGCTTGCTCGTGTGAACCTCAGTCACTCCAGCAACAGTGAAGGGGAGCCACCGGAGGCGGAATCGGCCGCACACGACCGGAGCGTCGCCGCGGCCGCGCGGGTGCTGGCGGAGCAAGTGCCGTCGGGCGAGGTGACCCTGCTCGGCCACATCGACCCGGATGCCGATGCGTTGGGCACGGCGCTGGCGCTCGGCCATGCGCTGCATGATGTTGGGGTGTCGGTGCGGGTCAGCTTCGCGGAGCCGGACGACGTGCCGGAGACGTTGCGCGGGCTGGATGCCGCCGGGTTGCTGGTCCGGCCGGACGATCTGCCGCCGACCGATCGTGTGCTGGTCGCGGTCGACACCCCGAGCATCGCCAGGCTCGGCTGGCTGGGCGCCCGGGTGGAGCGCACCGCCTCCTCGGGAGGAGCCGTCGTGGTGATCGACCACCACGCTTCCAACATGTTCTACGGCACGCACAACGTGGTGGACCCCGGTGCCGAGGCGAGCGCGGTCGTCGCGCTGCGCGTGCTCGACGCCATGAATCTTCCGCTGACCGAGCCGGTGGCGCGCGGCTTGTACGCGGGCTTGCTGACCGACACGTCGTCGTTCCGGCGGGCGACGCCGCAGACCCACCGCATCGCGGCGCGGCTGGTCGCGGCCGGGGCCGACCCGGACGAACAGGGCCGTGTCCTGCTGGACGACCGCCCGTTCGCATGGCTGCCGATGCTGTCCCGGGTACTGGCTGGCGCCCGGCTGGAGGCCGCGGCGGCACGCGGCCTCGGCGTCGTGCATGCGGTCGTAGACCTGGATGTGGCACGCGATGTGCGTGTGGAGGAGGTGGAAAGCGTCATCGACGTTCTCCGGTCGACGTCGGAGGCCGAGGTCGCGTTCGTCCTCAAGGAGCGGCGGCCGCATGCCGGTGTGCGGCAGTGGTCGGTGTCGCTGCGAGCGAAGCGTGCGGTGAACGTCGCGGCCGTGGCGCGCACGCTCGGCGGGGGAGGCCATCACCTGGCCGCGGGCTGCCGGCTGGAGGGTGAGCCGGAGCAATGCATCGAGACGCTGCTGGCCGCGCTGTCCGACGCTCCGCTGTTGGAGAGCCGGTGAGCGCGCGCGAAGTCTTCCGGCTCGCCGTCCCCGCCTTTGGCGTCCTGACCGCCGAGCCGCTTTACGTGCTGGTCGACACCGCGGTGGTGGGGCACCTGGGCGCGCTCCCGCTGGCCGGACTGGCGGTCGGCGGAGTGGTGCTGGCCCAGGTGTCCGCACAGCTGACGTTCCTGTCGTACGGGACGACGGCCCGGACCGCGCGGCTGCACGGTGCCGGCCGCCGGGCCGACGCGGTGGCCGAAGGCGTCCAGGCGACGTGGCTGGCGCTTGCCGTCGGCGCCGTGGTTCTCGTCCTGGGCCAGCTGCTCGCCGAACCCATCGCGCACGCGCTGGCCGGTGACGACGACATCGCCCGCAACGCGGTGTCCTGGCTGCGCATCGCGCTGTTCGGCGCTCCGCTGATCTTGGTGACCATGGCGGGCAACGGCTGGATGCGCGGCGTGCAGGACGCCAAACGCCCCCTGTACTACGTGCTCGCGGGCAACGGGATCTCCGCCGTGCTCTGCCCGGTGCTGGTGTACGGCGTGGGCTGGGGCCTGGAGGGCTCGGCGGTGGCGAACGTGATCGCCCAGATCATCAGTGCCGGGTTGTTCCTGCGCGCGCTGATCAGGGAACGCGTGCCGCTTCGGCCGCAGCCGAAGGTCATGCGAGCGCAGCTGGTGCTCGGCCGTGACCTGGTGCTGCGCAGCTTGTCGTTCCAGGCGTGCTTCCTGTCGGCCGCGGCGGTCGCGGCGCGAACGTCCGCCGAAGCAGTGGGTGCGCACCAGATCGTCCTGCAGCTGTGGACGTTCCTGGGGCTGGTGCTCGACTCGCTGGCCATCGCCGCCCAGTCGCTCGTCGGGGCCGCGCTCGGTGCGCACGCCGCCGACCGGGCGCGCCGGCTGTCCAGGCAGATCACCGGCTACGGCCTGGTGTTCGGGTGCGTCCTGCTGGTGGTGTTCGCGTCCGTGCACGGCGTCCTGCCGAAGGTGTTCACATCCGACGCCGGGGTGCTGGCCGAGGTGCCGGGGGCATGGTGGTTCTTCGTGCTGCTGCAACCGGTCGCCGGGGTGGTGTTCGCGCTGGACGGGGTACTGCTCGGCGCCGGTGACGCGAAGTTCCTGCGGAACGCCACGCTGGGCAGCGCGCTGCTCGGGTTCCTGCCACTGATCTGGCTGTCGCTGCGCTTCGGCTGGGGGCTGGCAGGCATCTGGACCGGGCTGGCGGCGTTCATGCTGCTGCGGCTGATCGCGGTGACGGCGCGCTGGCGGTCCGGGCGTTGGGCGGTCGTCGGCGCCGAGCGCTGAACGGGCCCGGCGCCGCGACCGGGCCGCTCACGCCTTCTGCAGCGGCAGCCGCAAGGCGCCCGGGGCTTCCTCCGGCACCACCGGGTTCTTCGGGGCCACCGGCTCGATCTTCCGGTACCCGGCACCCAGGGGCGGCCGAGGATCCTGCTCGCCCTTGTTCGGCCAGAACGCCATCGCCCGCTCGGCCTGCGCGGTGATGGTCAGCGACGGATTGACCCCGAGATTGGCGGAGATCGCCGACCCGTCCACCACGTGCAAGCCGGGATGGCCGAAGACGCGCTGGTAGGGGTCGACCACGCCTTCCTCCGGGGTGGCGCCGATCGGGCAGCCGCCGATGTAGTGCGCCGTCGCCGGGATGTTGACCACGTCGGTGAACAACCCCTGCGGATCACCGTCCACCTTCTCCGCGAAGCGCCGGGCGATGTCGTGGGCCAGCGGGATCCACGTCGGGTTCGGCTCGCCAGTGCCCTGCCGGGTGCGCAGCCGCCCGCGCTTGAGGTAGGCCTGCAGCGAGTTGTCCAGCGACTGCATGAACAGCAGGATCACCGACCGCTCGGACGCCCGCCGGGCGTTCAGGCTGCGCAGGAACGCGCCCGGTTTGCGGACGATCGCGAGCAGGAACCGCAGGAACCGGAACGCCCCGCCGTCGACCATCGGCACGGTCATCGGGAACAGCGCATTCTGCCCCTTGCCGTAGTGGCACACCTCCAGGTGCGTGTTCGGTTCCGGGTGGATCGACGAGGTGATCGCGATGCCCTCGGCGAAGTCGTGCCGCTTACGGGACGCCACGTTGATGATCGCCTCGGAGTTGCTGCGCGTCAGGTGCCCCAGCCGCGGGGAGAGGTTGGGCAGCATGCCGTTGCTCTTCATCTGCAGCAGCAGCTGCTGGGTGCCGAGCGCGGCGGCGGCGAACACCACCTGCTCGGCGGTGAACACCCGCTTGCCCTTGCGCAGCTTGCCGTTGGATCTTCTGGTGTGCACCTCGTATCCCCCGCCGGGCAGCGGCCGGATCGCGGTCGCGGTGGTGAGCGGATGGACCACCGCCCCATTGGCCTCGGCGAGGTAGAGGTAGTTCCGGGTGAGGGTGTTCTTGGCGTTGTGCGGGCAGCCGGTCAGGCACCGCGCGCAGTGGATGCACCCGGCGCGGCGCGGGCCTGCCCCGCCGAAATAGGGGTCGTCGACCTCCACGCCGGGCTTGTCCTCGTTGAAGAACACACCGACGTCGGTGGGGTGGAACGTGTCGCCCACGCCGATGTCCTCGGCCACTTCGCGCACGACCTCGTCGGCGGGGGTCAGCTTCGGGTTGGTGGTCACCCCCAGCATGCGCTTGGCCTGGTCGTAGTACGGCTTGAGCTCGGCGCGCCAGTCGGTGATGTGCGCCCACTGCTTGTCCCGGAAGAACGGTTCCAGCGGCTCGTAGAGTGTGTTGCCGTAGATCAGCGAGCCGCCGCCGACGCCCGCGCCGCTGAACACCAGGCACTTGCCCAGAATGCTGATGCGCTGCGGGCCGAACAGGCCCAGCTTCGGCGCCCAGATCGACTTGCGCAGGTTCCAGTTCGACTTCGGCAGGTCCTCCGGTTCCCAGCGCTTGCCCGCCTCGAGCACGCCGACCCGGTAGCCCTTCTCGGTCAGCCGCAACGCCGCCACGCTGCCGCCGAAGCCTGAGCCGATGACCAGCACGTCGTAGTCGAACGTCATACCGTCACCCCTTCTGTGGATCGAGTGGGCAGCAACGTGCGGTAGTCCTCGGGATGCCAGCGGCGAGCGGTCAGCCGGTAGGCGCTCACCGTGCCCGGCCAGTTGTTGGTGACACGCCCGGAGGCGTTGCGGTACCAGCTGGAACACAGCGTCCACACCGAGCGGTCCAGCCTGCGCTGCAGCGCGCGGTTGTACTCGTCGCAGACGTCCTCGCGCACGTCGAAGGCGACGCCCGGCTGCCTGGCCACCTCCCGGATCGCCTGGGCGATGTAGCGGGCCTGGGTCTCCAGCATGTAGATGATCGAGCCGCAGCCGAGGTTGGTGTTCGGGCCGTACATCAGGAACATGTTCGGAAAGCCGGGCACGGTCATGCCCTTGTACGCGAAGGCGCCGTCGCGCCAGACCTCGGCGAGATCACGGCCTGCCACGCCCCGCACGGACATCGGGCCGAGGAACTCCGACGCGCGGAACCCGGTGCCGTAGATGATCACGTCCGCTTCGTGCAGCCGGCCGTCGGACGTGCGCACGCCGTTCGGCTCCACCCGCTCGATCCGGGTGGTGACCAGGTCGACGTTCGGCTTGCTGAACGTGGGCAGGTAGTCGTTGGAGAACAGGCCGCGTTTGCAGCCCACCGCGTAGTCCGGGGTGAGCTTGGCCCGCAGATGCGGATCCGGGACCTCCTTGCGCAGCTTGCGCAGCGAAATCTGGCTGATCAGCGGGCGCATCCACGGTGCGTCCACCAGGCCGAGGGAGATCACCTCGCACAGCAGCCAGAATCCGAACCGTTCGGCCAGCCGGATCGGCGGCACCCGCTTGAACAGCTTGTGGTGCCACCGCCGGTACTGCACCTCCGGCCGGGGCAGGATCCACGGCGCCGAACGCTGGAACACCGTCAGGTGCGCGACCTTCGGCTGGATGGCGGGCACGAACTGGACCGCGCTCGCACCCGTGCCCACCACGGCCACGCGCTTGCCGGTCAGGTCGGCGTCGTGGTTCCACTGCGCGGAGTGGAACCAGGTACCGGCGAAGTCGGTCAGGCCGGGGATGTCCGGCAGTTTCGGCCGGGACAGCTGGCCGGTGGCGGGCACGAAAACGTTCGCCACGACCGTCCGGTCGCCGGCCTCGATTCGCCAGGTGCCACTGGACTCGTCGAACGAGGCGCTGGTGACCTCGCAGCCGAAGCGGATTTTCGGCCACAGCCGGTACTTGTCCACCAGGCGCCGCATGTACTGCTGGATTTCCGCCTGCGGGGAGAACCGGGACGACCATTCCGGGTTCGGCTCGTACGACAGCGAGTAGTAGGGGGAGGGGATGTCGCAGGCCGCCCCCGGGTAGGTGTTCTCGCGCCACACGCCACCGACGTCGTCGCCCTTCTCCAGCAGCAGGAAGTCGGTGAATCCGTGCCGCTGCAGTTCCAGCGCCATCGCCAATCCGCCGAACCCGGTGCCCACGATGGCCACCGTGGTGCGTTCGTGGTGGCCCGGGCCGGTAC
Source organism: Thermocrispum sp. (assembly GCF_002919275.1). Classification (NCBI taxonomy): domain Bacteria; kingdom Bacillati; phylum Actinomycetota; class Actinomycetes; order Pseudonocardiales; family Pseudonocardiaceae; genus Thermocrispum; species Thermocrispum sp. Next base: position 9,880 of record NZ_PKFA01000050.1, read on the forward strand.
GCGGATCGGGTGTTGTGCTCGTCACCCCGGGTGTGGTCATGGCAGCACGGTATGTCGCCGCCCGGCGAACCGATCCATAATTCCGGCCATGGTCACTCAGCCGGATGCCGGCCTGACGCCCGGTGTCGCGACCAGGCCTGCCGTGACCGCGTGGACCTTCCCGCGCGGGGCGGCGAGCGTCGCGCTGATGGCGCGGTTCGCCGCCGAGCACGGCGTGCCGATGGAGGACGTGCTGCACGGCAGCGGCATCACCCCTGCCGCGGCGACCGACCCGGGCACCCAGATCGACGCCCACCAGGAGCTGGCCGTGGTGCGCAACCTGGTGCGCCGGCTCGGCCACCGGCAGGCGCTGGGCATCGAGGTGGGCAGGCGGTACCGGCTGAGCACGTTCGGCATCTTCGGATTCGCCTGCCTGAGCAGCCAGACCCTGCGCGACGTGATCAGCTTCGCGCTGCGCTACTGGGACTTGAGCTTCGCCTTCGCCATCCCGGTCGTGGAGATCACCGACGGGCGGCTGCGCCTGGAGCTGCGTGACGACGACGTGCCGGAGGACGTCCGGCGCTTCGCCGTGGAACGGGACATCGCGGCCATCTTCACGGTGCTGCGCGAACTGCTGACCGAACCGGTCGGCCTGCTCAGTCAGCGCTTCCGGTTCCCGGCGCCACCGGAGGGGGAGCTGGCGGCGTATCGCGACGTGCTCGGGGTGCGGCCGGAGTTCGGCGCCAGGGACAACGTCGGCTACCTGGACGGCGCGCTGCTGGACCGTCCGCTGCCGAAGGCAGACCCACGGACCGTCGCCGAGTGCGAGGCGGTGTGCCGCGAGCTGGTCGCGCGCAAGCGTGCCCGCACCGGGTTGTCCCAGCAGGTGCGGGCCCGTCTGCTGCGGCTCGGCGCGCTCGAGGCGGGAATCGACGCGGGCATGGAAGCGGTGGCCCGCGACCTGCACATCAGCGTGCGTACCCTGCGCCGGCGCCTCGCCGAGGACGGCACCAGCTATCGTGAGCTACGCGACGAGGTCCGTGAGGCATTGGCCGAGGAGCTGCTGGCCACCGGGGCGCTGTCGGTCTCCGACGTGGCGATCCGGCTGGGATACGCCGAAGCGACCAGCTTCATCGCCGCGTTCCGCCGCTGGAAGGGCATGACTCCGGCGGCCTACGCTCGGAGGTTGCGTGCTTCGGGGTAACGGAGGAGGCTTTTCGGCCGGATCGGCCGCTCGCGGGCATTGACCAGGCGGGTGCGATCGCATAGCTTTTCGGTCTCGAAAGGGTAACGCTGGGGGATCGTGGCAAACACTGGTGAGAGGTCATGAACTGGCTCGTGCCGCTGGTCATGGTGATGGCGCTGGCGCCCATCGCCGCATGCGTGTGGTGGTGGCAGCGCAGTAGGCAGGAAGAACGGCGCAAGGCGGCGGCGCGCGCCAAGATGACCAGCTACCTGCAGGCCTGCGAGGCCAGCAGGGCCGACCTGAGGCCGGTCGAGGCCGGCAAGGCCGGCCGGAAGACGGTCAAGGTCGGCAAGGCCGACCGGAAGGTTGCCGAGGCAGGCAAGCCCGGCCGGAAGCAGGTTGCCGCCCGCAAGCCCGCTACGTCCGGGGCTACCCGCAAGCCCGCCATGTCCGGGAAGGTTTCCGCTCCTGCCGCTGTCGGCACCGGCGAGAGGGCCAGCGGGCCGTCGCGTCGGCGCGAGCCCTCCCCGGCCGCGCGCCGGCCGCAGCGCCGGGAACTGCCCGCCCGGCCCGTCCGCGAACCGGCCCGCCACGAGTTTCCCGCCCGTCACGACCGCCCGCCGGTGCGCGAGCCCGTGCGGCCTGCCCGGCAGATGGCGGCGCGCTCGCTGCGCCCGGTGGGCAGCGAGCTGGCCACGGTGGAGCTGCCGCGGGAGCAGCTCGACGAGGCGATCACCCGGCGCGTGGACGACGTCACCCGGCGCATCAAGCCCCGGCGCGACGAGGATCCGTCGCTGACGATGATCACGCACGGCGCGCAGGCGCGGTTCCGTGCCGTGAGCTCGATGACGGGGCTGCGGTAGGCGGCTGCCGCGCCACGGGCAGGCGCCCGTGGCTAGAGTCGGCGTCATGGACCCCGGCCTGGTGATCGTCGACAAACCCGCCGGCATGACGTCGCACGACGTCGTGGCCAGGATGCGGCGCATTTTCGGCACCCGGAAAGTCGGGCACGCCGGGACGCTGGACCCGATGGCGACCGGCGTGCTGGTCGTCGGCATCGAGCGGGCGACCAAGCTGCTCGGCCATCTGTCGCTGGACCGCAAGACCTACCGCGCGACCATCGCGCTCGGGGCGGCCACGACCACCGAGGACGCCGAGGGGGAGATCGTCTCGGCCGCGGATCCCGCCGCGGTGCGCAAGATCACCGACGAGCAGATCGGCGCAGGCATCGCCGCCCTGACCGGCGAGATCATGCAGGTCCCGTCGGCGGTCAGCGCGGTCAAGGTGGACGGCAAGCGCGCCTACGCCCGGGTACGTGCGGGCGAACAGGTCGAGCTGCCTGCCCGCCCGGTCACCGTGCACCGGTTCGACCTGCTCCGTACCCGCCGCCCCGGCTCGCGCACCGGACTGGAGCTCGATGTCGAGGTCGACTGCTCAGCGGGCACCTACGTGCGTGCGCTGGCCCGCGACCTCGGTGCCGCGCTCGGCGTGGGCGGTCATCTGACCGCGCTGCGGCGCACCAAGGCCGGGCCGTTCGGGCTGGCGGCCGCGCGCACCCTGGAAGAGCTCGAGGAGCACCCGACGCTGTCGTTGTCGCTGGACGCGGCGGTTCGCGCGGCGTTCCCGATCCGGCAGGCCGGCGCCGCAGCGGCCAAGGCCGTCCGCTACGGCCAGCGGATCCCGGCCGCCGGAGTCGAGGGCACCTACGGCATCGTCGACCAGCAGGGGCGTGCGCTGGCGCTGGCCGTGGATCGGGGCAGGCACGCCAAGTACCTGGTGGTGCTGGCTCCGGCATAGGCAGGCGGGGAGCGCCGGACCGCTCGTGCGGTCGTCGGCTAACCTGCACTCGTGCTGCGTTGGCGAGGACTGGACGATCTGCCAGGCAACTGGGGCCGCTGCGTGGTCACCATCGGCGTGTTCGACGGCGTGCACCGCGGCCACCAGGAACTGATCCGGCGCACGGTCGACGTGGCGCACAAGCGCGGGTTGCCGTCGGTGGTGCTGACGTTCGACCCGCATCCGTCCGAGGTCCTGCGGCCGGGCAGCCATCCGGCCCAGCTGACCACCCTGCGCCGCAAGGCGGAGTTGATGGAGCAGCTGGGCGTGGACGTGTTCTGCGTCCTGCCGTTCACGCTCGAGCTGTCCCGCATGCCCGCCGCCGACTTCGTGCACGAGGTGCTGGTGGACCGGCTGCACGTCGCCGTCGTGCTGGTGGGGGAGAACTTCCGGTTCGGCGCCAAGGCGGCAGGTGACGTGGATCTGCTCCGTCAGCTCGGCAAACGCTTCGGTTACGTGGTGCAGAGCGCCGAGCTGCAGGGGGCATCGCTGGGCGAGTCCGACGGCAAGGACGTCACCGGGGAGATCACGTTCTCGTCGACCTACGTGCGTTCCTGCATCGACGCCGGCGACGTCGAAGCCGCGGCGGTGGCGCTGGGCCGCCCGCACCGGATCGACGGCATCGTCGTACGTGGCGACGGCCGCGGCCGGGAGCTGGGGTATCCGACCGCGAACCTGTCGACGCCGCGGTACGCCGCGGTGCCCGCGGACGGCGTGTACTCGTGCTGGTTCACCACCACGTCGCGGCCGGACAGGGTGCTGCCCGCGGCCGTGTCCGTGGGAAGCAACCCGACGTTCTCCGGGAGGGAACGCCGGGTCGAGGCCTACGTGCTGGACGTCGACGAGGACTTCTACGGACAACACGTGTCGCTCGACTTCGTCGCCCGGCTGCGGGACATGGAACGCTTCGACACGATCGACGCGTTGCGGGCGCAGATGGCTGCCGACGTCGAGCGGACTCGCGATGTGCTCCGTCGCGCCTGACGGCATGGGGGGTGACCTGGCCGCACACGCCGCACGGCCGCCGCGGATGCGGCAAGATGCAACACGGTGGCCGCGATCCGGTGCCTGCAGCCGCGAACGAGGGGAGCGGACAGGGGTAATGGACGAACAGAAGATCATCCAGCGCAACGTCGAGTGGCAGCGCAAGTGGTACGGCGAGCCGCTGGGGGACCGGTTGCGCAGGCTGGTCGTCGCCTTCGACGTGTCACAGGCGTATCTGGCCGAGGTGCTGGGGATCAGCGCACCGATGCTGAGCCAGGTGATGAGCGGCCGCCGGGCCAAGATCGGCAATCCGGCGGTGCTGGCCAGAATGATCATGCTGGAGCGGAAGGTGCTCACCCCGGGTGTCGCCTCCGGGGATCGGAAGGCGATCGAGGAAGCGATGCGCGACGTGCGCGACTCCAACCCGACGGTGGGCAGGGACAACCTGCCGGTCTACGCCGGTGAGGTGGACGACACGTCGCTGCTGGCCGCGATCCGGGACGTGGCCGAGGACGAGAACCTGGTCAAGGCCGCCGAGCTGCTGGAGAAGGACTTCCCGGCCATCGCCGATCTGCTGCGCCGCGCCGGACAGTACGACGGTGGCCAGGCGGCGTGAGGCTGTTCGCCGCCGTGGTGCCGCCGCCGCGGGTGGCGGAGCATCTTGCCGCGGCGCTCGACCGCTACCGGTCGGGCGACACGTCCCTGCGATGGACGCGTGTCGAGTCGTGGCATCTCACCCTGGCGTTCTACGGGTCCTGCACCGAGGCGCAAGCCGAGGAACGCGGCGCGTGGCTGCGTGAGCGGCTGCGGGGGCACGGCCCGGTGCGGCTGCGGCTCGCCGGTGCCGGCCGGTTCCGCGGAGTGCTGTGGGCAGGTGTCGACGGCGATGCGGACGCCTTGCACGCCATCGCCCGGGCAGCCGGAGCCGAGGACGAACGCGTGGTGAAGGAGGCGCGGCGCTGGCATCCGCACTTGACGCTGGCGCGTTGGCGCGCATCCCGGCCGCCGCGTGTGGTGAGCCGGGTGGTGGACGGATTGGCGGACTATCGCGGCCCGGAATGGGTGGCCGAGGAGGTCGTCCTGCTGAACAGCGAACTGCACCCGGCCGGGGCCCGGTACACCGCACAGGCGCGCTGTCCGCTGACCAGTTCCCGCCCGCCGATCGACTGATCGACGCCGCTCGGCTGTTCTCGGCGGCGACGCGTCACGGCGGCGATCGGCAGAATGGATGCTGTGACGTGGATCGAACTGGAAGGCGCGGTGAACGCGCGAGACGTCGGCGGCTTGCCCACCACGGACGGCCGGAAGGTGGCGTATCGCCGGCTCTTGCGCTCGGACAACCTGCAGGACCTGACCGAGAACGACATCAAGGTGCTGGTCGGTACGCACGGTCTGCGGACGGTGGTGGACCTGCGCACCGACTTCGAGCGCGCCTCGGAAGGGCCGGGTCCGCTGCGTGCCGACGGCCGCGTACGCCACGCGGACCTGTCCGTGCTGCCGGAAGCGGGCGACAACACCGACGTCGCCGCCGAGGCGCTGGCCGCGCGACGCCGGGAACGCAATCGCGCGCGCTACCCCGCGAACTTCATGACCGGGCTCTACCTGGGCTACCTGGAGGACCGGGCGGAGAACGTGGTGCAGGCGGTGCGGGAGATCGCCTACACCGACGGGGCCGCCCTGGTGCACTGCGCCGCGGGCAAGGACCGCACGGGCACGGTCGTGGCGCTGACCCTGTCCGCGGTGGGCGTGGAGCCCGAGGCGGTGGTGCAGGACTACGCCCGGACCGCCGAGCGCATCGAGCTGGTGCTGGACCGGCTGCGTACCACCCCGACGTACGCGCACGACATCGACCGGCTGCCGGTGGATGCGCACACGCCGCGCGGCGAGACCATGGAAGCGTTCCTCGACCATCTCGACCGGCACTACGGCGGCGCCGCCGGCTGGCTCGCCCGGCACGGCTTCGGCGACGGCGAGCTGGAGCGGCTGTACCGGAGGCTGGTCGACGGGGCGTGATCGGAGAGCGGCGGGTGAGCCGTGACGGAAACCGCCCGAGCGGCCGGTGACCGGAAACACGAGGACAATTCGGGGCTACCCAGCGTGGTCGGCAGCGGTGCCTGATACGCTGATGGCTGGTTCGGCTGCGGTCCGTGGTGGCTGAACCGGCGGGCACTGCGCCCGCTGACAGCAGATTCAGGCACGGTACGTCATCAGAGGAGAAGACGCGTGGCGCTGACCACCGAGGAGAAGAAGACCATCCTGGCCGAGTACGGCCTGCACGAGAAGGACACCGGCTCCCCGGAGGCACAGGTGGCGCTGCTGACCAAGCGCATCACCGACCTCACGGAGCACCTGAAGGAGCACAAGCACGACCACCACTCACGGCGCGGCCTGCTGCTGCTGGTCGGCCGCCGCCGTCGGCTGCTTGACTACCTCAAGAGAGTTGACATCGAGCGCTACCGGACGTTGATCCAACGTCTCGGCCTGCGCCGATGAGACACTGAAGGGGAGCGCCGGAGGAGCCCGGAGCTCCCCTTCAGCACACAACAAGGGAGAAGCGCACAGCGTTCGAGGACTCGTCGGTCGCCGGTCCTCGGTAGTGGTTGCCGGGAGACGCCCGGGAACTTCGATCGAAGACCGGCCTTGTCGGAAGGGGTCACTCGAGCGCGCGGACCGCCGTGGGAGGTGGACGGCGCGGACCCCGGCGGCGGCATTCCCACCCGGGCTCCGCCGTGAACATCGACAAGGAGACAAACCCCATGAGCGAATCCGTCGTACACGAGACGGAAGCCGTCATCGACAACGGCTCTTTCGGAACCCGCCGCGTGCGGTTCGAGACCGGCCGGCTGGCCAAGCAGGCGGGCGGTTCCGTCGTCGCCTACCTGGACGACGAGACCATGGTGCTGTCGGCGACGACGGCATCCAAGCAACCCAAGGAACACTTCGACTTCTTCCCGCTCACCGTCGACGTCGAGGAGCGGATGTACTCGGTCGGCCGCATCCCCGGCGCGTTCTTCCGCCGCGAGGGCAGGCCGTCCACCGACGCGATCCTGACCTGCCGGCTGATCGACCGGCCGCTGCGCCCGTCGTTCGCCGACGGGCTGCGCAACGAGATCCAGATCATCGTCACGGTGACCAGCCTGCACCCGGACGACCCGTACGACGTGCTGGCCATCAACGCCGCGTCGGCGTCCACCCAGATCGCAGGCCTGCCGTTCTCCGGCCCGATCGGCGGCGTCCGGGTCGCGCTGATCGACAACCAGTGGGTGGCCTTCCCGACCTGGAGCCAGCTGGAGCGGGCGACGTTCAACATGGTCGTCGCCGGCCGCATCGTCGGTGACGGGCCGGAGGACGTCGCGATCATGATGGTCGAGGCCGAGGCCACCGACAACACGCTGGACCTGATCGCCGAAGGCGCCACCGCGCCGACCGAGCAGGTGGTGGCGCAGGGCCTGGACGCGGCCAAGCCGTTCATCCGGGTGCTGTGCGAGGCGCAGCAGGCGCTCGCCGCCGTGGCCGCCAAGCCGACCAGCGAGTTCCCGCTGTACCCGGCCTACCAGGACGACGTCTACCAGGCGGTGGAGGAGCTGGCCGCCGAGGATCTGGCCAGGGCGCTGACCATCGCGGGCAAGCAGGAGCGCGACAACACCATCGACGAGATCAAGGCCGCGGTGCTGGAGAAGATCGGCGTCGGTGAGGGCGAGCGCTTCGAGGGCCGCGACAAGGAGGTCGGCGCGGCGTTCCGCGCGGTGACCAAGAAGCTGGTCCGGGAGCGCATCCTGCGGGACAAGGTGCGCATCGACGGCCGCGGCCCGACCGACATCCGGTCGCTGTCGGCCGAGGTCGGCGTGGTGCCGCGGGCGCACGGCTCGGCGCTGTTCGAGCGCGGCGAGACCCAGATCCTGGGCATCACCACGCTGAACATGCTCAGCCTGGAGCAGCAGATCGACTCGCTGTCCCCGGAGACCACCAAGCGGTACCTGCACCACTACAACTTCCCGCCGTTCTCCACCGGAGAGACCGGCCGGGTCGGTGCGCCGAAGCGGCGCGAGATCGGGCACGGCATGCTGGCCGAGCGCGCGCTGGTGCCGGTGTTGCCGAAGCGGGACGAGTTCCCGTACGCCATCCGGCAGGTGTCGGAGGCGCTGGGCTCCAACGGCTCGACCTCGATGGGGTCGGTGTGCGCGTCCACCATGGGCCTGCTCAACGCGGGCGTCCCGCTGAAGGCCCCGGTCGCCGGTATCGCCATGGGCCTGGTCTCCGGCGAGGTGGACGGCAGGACCGAGTACGTCGCGCTGACCGACATCCTGGGTGCCGAGGACGCGTTCGGCGACATGGACTTCAAGGTCGCGGGCACCAGGGACTTCATCACCGCGCTGCAGCTGGACACCAAGCTGGACGGCCTGCCGTCGGACGTGCTGGCCGCGGCGCTGAAGCAGGCCAGGGACGCGCGGTTGACCATCCTGGACGTGATGGCCGAGGCGATCGACGGCCCGGACGAGATGTCCCCGTACGCGCCGCGCATCACCACGATGAAGATCCCGGTGGACAAGATCGGCGAGGTCATCGGCCCGAAGGGCAAGATGATCAACTCGATCACCGAGGAGACCGGCGCGGAGATCACCATCGAGGACGACGGCACCATCTACGTCGGCGCCAACGACGGTGCCGCCGCCCAGGCGGCGATCGACAAGATCAACGCGATCGCCAACCCGCAGCTGCCCAAGGTGGGCGAGCGGTACCTGGGCACGGTGGTCAAGACGGCCGCGTTCGGTGCGTTCGTGTCGCTGCTGCCGGGCAAGGACGGCCTGCTGCACATCTCCAAGCTGGGCAACGGCAAGCGCATCGACAAGGTCGAGGACGTGCTGAACGTCGGCGACAAGATCCGCGTGGAGATCGCCGACATCGACCAGCGCGGCAAGATCAGCCTGGAGATCGTCCGGGACGACAAGGACGACGCCAAGGACGCCGGTGCGGGCAACGCCAAGAAGGACGCGCCGGCGGGCAGGAGCAGGAGCAGAAGCCGCAGCCGGTGATCGTGAGACCGACGTCGGAGCGGCCGCGCCGGTTGGCGCGGCCGCTCTGGCGCGTTCGGACAAGCCGTGATGAGCTGAGGACGTGATGACGGATTTCGCGTGCACCGTGTTGCCCAACGGGCTGCGAGTGGTCACCGAGACCATGCCGGGGGTGCGGTCGGCTTCGGTGGGAATCTGGGTGGCGGTCGGCACGCGGGACGAGCAGCCGGAGGAAGCCGGCGCCGCGCACTTCCTCGAGCATCTGCTGTTCAAGGGCACCACGCGCCGGACGGCGCGGCAGATCGCCGAAGAGATCGACGCGGTCGGCGGGGAGCTGAACGCGTTCACCACCCGGGAGAGCACCTGCTTCTACGCGCACGTGCTCGACACGGACGTGCCGCTGGCGGTCGACCTGGTCGCCGACGTGGTGTTCGACGGCCGGTGCTCGGAGGCCGACACCGAGATCGAGCGCACCGTCGTCCTGGACGAGATCGCGATGCGGGACGACGACCCGGACGACTGGCTGCACGAGCTGTTCTCCGTGGCGTTGATGGGCGATCATCCGCTGGCCCGCCCCATCCTCGGCACGGAGAAGTCGATCACCGGCATGACGGCGGGATTGCTGCGGGAGTTCCACCGGACCCGCTACCTGCCGCAGCGCATGGTGTTCGCCGTCGCGGGCAATGTGCGGCACGAGGACGTGCTGCGGCTGGTCGAGGAGGCGACGGCCCGTTATCCCCGGGTCAGCGACGGCCGGGCGGAACCCGAGCCGCCGCGCGGCGGGCGCGCCGAGTTCACCTCGGCCGACGAGGTGCTGCTGCGGTCCGACACCGTCGAGCAGGCCAAGGTGATGCTCGGCATGCCGGTGATGAGCAGGCACGACGAGGACAGGTTCGCGCTGTCGGTGCTGAACGCGGCACTGGGCGGGGGCACCAGCTCGCGGCTGTTCCAGGAGGTGCGGGAGCGGCGCGGGCTGGCCTACCAGGTGTGCTCGTCGCCGGTCTTCTACTCCGACACCGGCAACCTGGCGATCGAAGCGGGCTGCCAGCCGGAGCGGCTGGGTGAGCTCGTGCGCGTGCTGCGGGACGTCATCGGGGAGGTCGCCGCCGACGGGCTGACCCCGGAAGAGGTGGTGCGGGCCCAAGGGCAGTTGCGCGGCGAGCTGGTGCTGAGCCTGGAGGACACCGGTTCGCGGATGAGCCGGATCGGCAAGAACGAGCTGCACTACGGCAGGGCGTTCACCATCGACGAGACGTTGGCCCGCATCGCCGCGGTCACCCCGGAGGAGGTGGCCGCGGTGGCCGGTCGCTACCTGCGACGGGTGCGCGCGGCCGCCGTGGTCGGCCCGTATGCTCACCTGGACGATCTTCCCGGTGAGCTGCTGGAGGTGCTGTGAGCTCGGCGACGGACGACGTGACGAAGGTCGGCGTTCTCGGTGCGGCCGGCCGCATGGGAGCGACGGTGTGCGAGGCCGTCGAGGGCGCGGCCGACATGGAGCTGGTCGCGCGCGTCGACGTCGACGATCCGTTGACCACGCTGACCGACGCGGGCGCCCAGGTGGCCGTGGACTTCACGCACCCGGACGCGGTGCTGGACAACCTTCGGTTCTGCATCGAGGCCGGGATCAGCGTCGTCGTCGGCACCAGTGGGTTCGACGAGGCCAAGCTGGCGGCGGTGCGCGAGATGCTGGCCGGGCGCGAAGAGGTGGGGGTGCTGATCGCGCCGAACTTCGCGCTGGGTGCGGTGCTGCTGATGCGGTTCGCCGAAATGGCCGCGCGGTACTACGACACGGTCGAGATCGTCGAGCTGCACCACAACCGCAAGGCGGACGCGCCGTCCGGGACCGCGGCGCACACCGCGCGGCTGGTGGCGGCCGCGCGTGCCGGCGCGGGCCTCGGTGACGTGCCCGATGCGACCACGTCGGAGCTGGACGGGGCGCGCGGCGCGAAGGTGGACGGCATCACGGTGCACTCCGTGCGGCTGGCCGGGCTGGTGGCCCACCAGGAGGTCCTGTTCGGCGGCGACGGCGAGACGTTGACGATCCGGCACGACTCGTTGAACCGGTCGTCGTTCATGCCGGGTGTGCTGCTGGGTGTGCGCAAGGTGCGGCAGCATCCCGGGCTGACCGTGGGGCTCGACAAGTACATGCAGCTGTGACGACGGTGCAATCCTCCGCGCGGAAGACGCTTGTGCTCGCGGCCGTCCTGACCGCGGGTGTCGCGCTGCATCTGGTGCTGCTGGCCGGACGGGCCGTGGCGTTGCTGCGCAGCGGCGAGCCGGTGGGCGTGGCGCTCGGGGCCGGCGTGCTGATCCTGCCGGTGCTCGGCGCATGGATGGTGGTCAGCACGTGGCTGTCCGGCATCCGAGTCGCCCGGTTGACGCAGCGGCTGGCCGCCGAGGGCGGCTTGCCCGACGTCTCGGACCTTCCTCGGCGGCCGAGCGGGCGGGTCGAACCCGATGCGGCCGACGCCTACTTCGCCGAGCGCAAAGCGGAGGTGGAAGCCTCGCCGCGGGACTGGCGGGCGTGGTACCGGGTGGCGCATGCCTACGACCTGGCCGGCGACCGGCGCCGTGCCCGGGAGGCCATGAAACGCGCTGTGGCCCTGGAAGCGGAGGAGCGGGCCGGAAGGTAGGTGGGCCGGAAGGCACCTGGTCGCAGTGCCGGATGTGGTGGGTCCCCACAAGGTCGCCACGAATGTGGCTCTCGTCGCCATCGCGCTACGACAGGCGACAGGGCACGGTGACGTGCATGCCGCACCTCATGTCTCGTCGTATTTGGGTACTGTCGGCCGCGGTCGTCCTTGGCATCGCGCTGTCGCCAGTGGAAGCCGTCGCGCATTCCGCTGAGCCGGTCGTGTCCGGGCACTGCGCCCGGATCGGGCAACTCCGCGTTCCCGGCGCGGCACACCAGAAGGTGTCCTGCCTGGCGGGTCTCACCACCGTCTCGACGGAGAAGTCCGGGCACACCAACCCCGAGGACTACGTGGGCCTGACGGCCGCGGACATGCCGCGCCCGGCCGGTGTTCCCGGCATCCAGATCGACGGCTACTTCCCGGACGATTCGCGGTCGAACACCAACCACGGCTGGAACCACGACGCCCAGTTCGTGCTGCGCCTGCCGGACAGGTGGAACGGCGGACTGGTCGTCTCCGGCACCCCGGGCAATCGCAGGCAGTACGCCAACGACCGGGCGATCGCCGACCAGGTGCTGGCCATGGGATACGCGTTCGCGGCCACCGACAAGGGCAACACCGGCGTGGCCTTTTATCACGGGCAGCGCTACCCGGGCGAAGCCATCGCCGAGTGGCACCAACGATTGACCGAGCTCACCGTCGCGGCCAAGCACGTGGTCCGGCAGCGTTACGGCAGGCCGCCGTCCACCACGCTCGCCGCGGGCATCTCCAACGGTGGCTACCTGGTCCGCTGGCAGCTGGAGAACCGGCCGTCACTGTACGACGGCGGTGTGGACTGGGAAGGCACGCTGTGGACCACGAACGGCCCGAACCTGTTCACCTTCCTGCCGGTCGCGTTGCGGAACTACCCCGCCTACGCCGAGGGTGGCGAAGAGGCGGAGGCCGCGCGGCAGAGGATGCTCGACGCCGGATTCGCCCCCGGCTCGGAGTTCCTGTGGGACTACCACTACCGGGTCTACTGGGACCTGACCCAGCGTATCTACCGTGAAGCCCTCGACCCGTCGTACGACGGTCCGCTGGACGCCGGTGTGCCGTTCTGCCGCAGCGGCACGCCCGCGTGCGACGCCGACTACGACTACGCCAGCCGGCCGCAGGCGCAACGGGCCGTGCGCCGGATTGCCTTGACCGGGCGCATCGGCAAACCGCTGATCACCCTGCACGGCACCCTGGACACGCTGTTGCCGATCGGCGTGGACTCGGACGTGTACGCGGACATGGTGCGCAAGGCCGGCCGGGGTGCGCTGCACACCTACTGGCGTGTCGAGGGCGGCAACCACACCGACGGGTTGGTCGACGAGTATCCCGGCAGGCTCACCGCCATCGGGCCGTACTTCGTCGAGGCCGTCCGATCGCTCACCGGGCGGCAGGGGACCGTGGTCAGTGCCCGAACCACCCGATGAACGCCGCGGGCGCGGATGCCAGCAGCGCGAAACGGACGAACCGGCCGGCAAGGCCCATGCCGATGAACAGCGACATGCGCATCTTGGCCAACCCGCTCAGCACCACCAGCGCCATGTACGGCGGCATGCCCATGACCGAGCTGACGCCGTAGGTGCCGATCATCCACCGGCGGTGCTTGTGGCATCGGTCGCGGACCGCGTCCAGGGCGTCGTGCAGGCGCTTGGTCCGTAGCCGCCACCGTTCCCGCCGCGCGGACGGCGGCCGTTCCTTCTGGTCGCGATGCAGGAATGCGGGCAGGTGGATGGACCCGCGCGCGGCCAGGAAGTACGGCACCTTGCCGAGTACCTGGCCGACGGCCACCACCGCGGCCAGCGCGGCCCAATGCAGGCCGGGCTGGCTGGAGGCGACCGTCACCACGAACACTTCGATGCTCACCAGTGGCAGCAATGCCGAGCTGACGGCGATGCCGAAGCTCAGCAGCAGCCAGGTCACCGGCGAGCACCCCCCTCGGACAGAAAAAGTGAAGATCACGCACACGGTACCTGGTGCGATCCGGCCGTTGGTGCGAGTTGGGCAAGGCCGGGCCCAGGCCCCTGATGGTCGCACCGGAGCCCGCCCGGCGTTACTCGACCAGCTGCAGGTCCAGCCCGCCGGTGACGCACAGTTGCCGGACATGCCGTCGCCCGGTGTCCAGCGTGCGCACCAGGCGGGTGGCTTCCCAGCCCACCGTCCGGTAGAAGTTCAGTGTCGCGGAGTCGGACTCGTTGACCCAGGCGACCGCGCGGTGGGCACCGCGGGAACGCAACGCCCGCGCCGCAGCGGCCAGCAGCCGTCCACCGTGCCCGCGCCGCCCCCAGCGCGGCTCGACCAGCAGCGTGGCGATCAGCCCGGTGTGCGCGGCGTCCGGGGGCACGGTGCCGTCCGGGCCTTCGATCTCCTCCCGAGGCGCGGGGCCGGACACGCAGAAGCCGACGGTGTAGTCGCCCTCGGTGGCCACGAACACGTCGGTGTCCGGGTAGGCGATGGCCTCCGTCCACCGCTGCTGGGCCTCCTGCCCGGTCAGCGCGGCCAGCGACGCTTCGTCGAGCAGTTCGCCGAACGCGGTTTGCCACGTGATGTGCTGGATCCGGGCGATTTCCGCGGCGTCGGCTGCGCGAGCCAGGCGAACGTCAGCTACGGCCATGCTTGCGAACCTACCTGGCGGACCGGTCGCTGTCGGCCGGGCATGGCAGCATGCGCGCATGCGGTCGATCTCCGACGCCGTCGCACGGCGGATGGCTCTCGCTGCCCAGGGTTTCACCGACCCTCGTCCGGCCGGGCAGGCAGGCAGGCGGCACCTGCTCCGCACACTGCGGCGTACCAAGCTGTTGCAGCTGGATTCGGTCAATGTGGCGGTGCGGGCGCACTACATGCCGCTGTTCTCCCGGCTCGGGCCGTACCCGGCCGAGCTGGTGGACACCGCCGCTTGGTCGCACAGCGCGCGGAAGCCGCGTTTGCTGGCCGAGTACTGGGCGCACGAGGCGTGCCTGCTGCCGCTGGCCGATTGGCCGTTGCTGCGCTGGCGGATGCGCCACTACGAATCGCTGCGCGGCCGGTACTGGAAAGTGGCGCATGCCCAGCCGGGGCTGATCTCCGACGTGCTCGCCGTGGTCAAGGAACAGGGGCCGATCAGCGCAGGCGGGGTGGAGAAGGCGCTCGGTCTGCAGAGTGCGGCCAAGGGCGGCTGGTGGAACCGGTCGGCCGCCAAGGTCGCCTGCGAATACCTGTTCGCGGTCGGCGAGCTGACCACCGGCACCCGCAGGGGATTCGAGCGGCACTACGACCTGCCGGAGCGGGTGCTGCCGCCGGAGGTGCTGAACGCGCCGGAGATCCCGCACACCGACGCGATCCGTGAGTTGATCGCCCGTGCCGCCGAGGCGCTGGGCGTGGCCACCGAGACCGATCTACGGGACTACTACCGAATCAAGCCCGCGCCTGCCCGGCGGGCGATCGAGGAGCTGGTGGAGGACGGGCGGCTCGAGCCCGTCCGGGTGCGCGGCTGGCGGCAGACCGCGTACCTGCATCCGGAGGCGCGAGCGCCCAGAAAGGTCACCGGCCGGGCGCTGCTGTGCCCGTTCGACCCGCTGATCTGGGAGCGTTCCCGGACCCACCGGCTGTTCGGCTTCCACTACCGCATCGAGATCTACGTGCCTGCGCCCAAGCGCGTCTACGGCTACTACGTGTTCCCGTTCCTGCTCGACGGCGAACTGGTCGCCAGGGTGGACCTGAAGGCGGACCGGGCCGCGGGCGTGCTGCGGGCCCAGGGTGTCTTCGCCGAGCCGGGAGTGCCGCAGGCCAGGGTCGCCCACGAGCTGGCCGGGGAGCTGTGGTCCATGGCCGGATGGCTCGGCCTGGCAGGCGTCGTGGTCGGCGAGCGCGGCGACCTGGCGGCTGCCCTGCGCGCGGCCGTGGCCGCGAGCGTGGAATAGCCGGGGCCGCCGGGCCGCGCCGGCGGGGGGGGCCCCCCACGCCGCGGC
>NZ_PKFA01000028.1:0-23902 GCF_002919275.1 Thermocrispum sp.
GGCGCTGGCCGGGCTGGCCTACATCGTGCTGGCCGCCACGATCACCGGCACGGGCATCTGGACCGCGCTCATGCGGCGCAACCCGGCCACCGCCGTCGCTCCGTTCTCGCTGCTGGTGCCGATCGTCGGCATGACGTCCGCGATGATCGTCCTCGGCGAGCAGCCCACCGCGGTCGAACTGATCGCGAGCGTGGTGGTCATCACCGGTGTCCTGCTCGGCTCACTGCCCGGGCGGAAACGGCCGCAGCCGACGGCCTTGGCGGTCGACGCCACAGAGCCTGCGCCGGCTTCGCCGCTGAGCAGCCGCGCCACCTGATTTCGGTGCCGCAGATCACCAGGCACGCAGATACGTCGGATGCTGCTGCTCCAGCACGTCAGTGCTGCTGCTCCAGTACGTCGGTGCTGCTGCTCCGACCGCCGTGGGTCGAGTGCTCTGGTCGGATGCTCTGCTCCAGCCACCGTGGATCGACTCGCGCCCATCCGGTGCTCCAGTAGTGCCTTGGCAATCGGCCGGCCGTGCTCCTCGTCCGGTTCGACCCAACCGCCCGATCCGGCCGCATTTCGCCGTCCGACGGGTCGCGGACGAGCGGAGGCACCGTCTCGAAGCACGCGGTGGTCTTGCCGTCGATCGCCCCGGTCACGAACCCGTGCCCCGAACCAGGTCGACATCACGGAGTGACGTCGGATCGGAAGTTCTTGCCACGACTCCGCGTCAGGAATGCGCAATGAGCGGGCAGGACAACCTGCCCGCTCACTCACGTCGACGTCTTGGAGACGGGCGGTCAGACGATGTCGGTGACCGTGACCGGGGTGTCCGGGACGTCGCGCGGGCCGACTTCCGTTTCCACCAGTTCGGGTTCGACTTCGTGGCGGGTGATCTTGCCCGCTTCGATGTCCTCGGCCCAGTGGCATGCCACCCGGTGACCGGGGCGGATCTCCCGCAGCTCGGGCCGTTCGGTGGCGCACTTCTGCTCCTGCCGCCACGGGCAGCGGGTGTGGAAGCGGCACCCAGCGGGCGGCTTGGCCGGCGACGGCAGGTCCCCGGCCAACAGGATCTGTTCGCGGGAATCCTCCACGACCGGGTCCGGCACCGGGATGGCCGACAGCAGCGCACGCGTGTACGGATGCAGCGGCGTCTGGTACAGCTCGTCCGAATCTGCTTCCTCGACCACCGAGCCCAGATACATCACGCCGATGCGGTCGGAGATGTGCCGCACCACCGCGAGGTCGTGCGCGATGACGATGTAGGTGAGGCCGAACTCGCCCTGCAGGTCCTCCAGCAGGTTGATCACCTGTGCCTGCACCGAGACGTCCAGCGCCGACACCGGCTCGTCCGCCACGATCAGGTCCGGTTGCACGGTCAACGCCCGGGCGATCCCGATGCGCTGCCGCTGCCCGCCCGAGAACTCGTGCGGGTACTTGTACAGCGAGTACGACGGCAGGCCGACCGCGTCGAGCAGCTCCCGCAGGCGCTTCCCGGTCTGCTGCCGATCCTTGGCCAGTCCGTGCGCGCGCATTCCCTCGACCAGGATCGACTCCACCGACTGGCGTGGATCGAGGCTGGACAACGGGTCCTGGAACACCATCTGCATCCGTCGGCGCATGCGGCGCAGCTCCTCGCCGTCGAGCGTGGACAGATCCACACCGTCGAAGACCGTGCGGCCGCCGGTGGGTTCGACCAGCCGTAGCAGCGCCCGGCCCAGCGTCGTCTTGCCACACCCGGATTCGCCGACCAGGCCGTAGGTCTCCCCCCGGCGCACGACGAGATCGACGCCGTCGACCGCGTAGACGTGCCCGACCACGCGGTCCAGGATGATGCCGCGCTTGATCGGGAAGTGCACCTTCAGGTCCTCGACGCTGACCAGCACGTCGGAGGTGCCCGGCGCCTCCGGCTGAATCTGCTCCGCGGTCTGGGTCATCGCGCAACCTCCGAAGTCGCCGGCTGCTCCGCCGCGGGTTCGACCGGGTGGTAGCAGCGCAGCATGCGGCCGCCGGGCAGCTCTTCCAGCGGCGGCGGCCCCTGGACACAGTCGTCGTTGGCGTTCGGGCAGCGCGGCGCGAACGCGCATCCCTCGGTCCACGGGATGTTGTCGATCACCGAACCGGTGATCGGCACCAGCCGCTCACCCCGCGGCATGTCCAGGCGCGGGATCGAGCCCAGCAGGCCGTTGGTGTACGGGTGGCGCGGCTCGGCGAACAGCGCATACCGCTCGGCCCGCTCGACGATGCGCCCCCCGTACATCACGTTCACCTCGTCGCACAGGCCGGCGACCACACCGAGGTCGTGCGTGATCATGATCATCGCGGTCTCGGTGTTGGCCACCAGCTCCGACAACAGCCGCAGGATCTGCGCCTGGATGGTGACGTCCAGCGCGGTGGTCGGCTCGTCGGCGATCAGCAGCTTCGGGCGGCACGCCAGCGCGATCGCGATCATCACCCGCTGCCGCATGCCGCCGGACAGCTGATGTGGGTACTCGTCGATGCGCCGGGCCGGGTCCGGGATGCCCACCTTCTGCAGCAGCTCGACCGCCTCGGCCCGCGCCTGCTTGTTGTCCAGGCCCTGGTGCCGCTGCAGGGTCTCGGTCAGCTGCTTGCCGATGGTGATCACCGGGTTCAGCGCCGACAGCGGGTCCTGGAACACCATGCCCAGGTCCCGGCCGCGCCGGTCGCGCATCTGGGCGTCCGACAGCGACAACAGCTCGGTGCCCTCGAACCGCACCGACCCGGTGACCTGCACGCCACGCTTGGGCAGCAGGCCCATGATGGCCAGCGAGGTCACCGACTTCCCGCTGCCCGACTCACCGACCAGGCCGATCGTCTGCCCCGATTCCACGGTGAAGCTCACCTTGTCCACCGCCACCGTCGGCTCGATCCCCTTGCGACCGAACACCACGGTGAGGTCCTCGACCTCCAGCAGCGCCATGGTCAGCTCCACCTCCGTTCCGATGTCATCGCCATCACCTGCGGTTCTTGGGGTCGAGGGCCTCGCGCATGGATTCGCCGAGCAGCGTGAACCCGAGCGCGACGACGATGATGGCGCCCGCCGGGAAGAAGGCCAGCGACGGCTTGACCTCGAACACGCGCTGCGCCTGCGCCAGCATCAGGCCCCACTCGGCACGAAACGGATCCTGGTCGCCGAGGCCGAGGTAGGACAGGCTGGCCGCCTCCAGGATCGCGGTCGCCAGCGTCAACGTGGCCTGCACGATCACCGGCCCGAGCGCGTTCGGCAGCATGTGCCGGAACACGATGGTGGTGCGCTTGACGCCCAGCGCGGTGGCCGCGAGCACGTGGTCGCTTTCCCGCTGCGCCAGCATCGAGCCGCGCAACAGGCGGGCGAACACCGGCACGCTGACCATGCCGACCGCGATGATGACCGTCCACTGGTTGCTGCGCGCGAACAGTGCCGCGATGGACACCGCCAGGATCAGCGCGGGCAGCGACAGCAGCACGTCGACCAGCCGCATCAGCAGGCTGTCCACCCAGCCGCCGATCGCGCCGGCCAGGCCACCGATGATCATCCCGAGCATCAGGCCGAACAGGGTGGCCAGCACCGCCACGATCAGCGTCTGCTGGGACGCGACCAGCAGCCGGGAGAAGAAGTCGAACCCGTCCGCATCGCTGCCCAGCAGGAAGCCGGGCATCGGCCCCGGGATGTTCGTGACGGTCAGGTTCTCCAGCAGCTCCGGATACGGCCGGTACGGGTCCTTGGGGGCAAGCAGCGGAGCGAACGCGGCGAGCAGCACGAACAGCACCACGATCACCAGGCCGACCA
The DNA here is from genome assembly GCF_002919275.1 of Thermocrispum sp. Lineage (NCBI taxonomy): Bacteria > Bacillati > Actinomycetota > Actinomycetes > Pseudonocardiales > Pseudonocardiaceae > Thermocrispum > Thermocrispum sp. Next base: position 3,773 of record NZ_PKFA01000028.1, read on the forward strand.
GCGCGACCGGGTCCCGCAGCATCCGCTTGAGCGCTTGCTTGGCCAAGCTGGTGCCGCCTTGCCCGGCGGCCGCCAGCTCGTCGATGCGGCGCTTCTTGCGCTCGAGCAACATCTGCATGTCAGCTCACCCGCACCCTCGGGTCGATGATCGCGTAGGAGATGTCGACCAGCAGGTTGACCACCACGTAGACCACCGCGGCCAGCAGGATCAGCGCCTGCAATCGCGGGTAGTCGCGCTGCTCGATGCCCTGGGCGAGCAGGAAGCCGAGGCCACGCCAGACGAACACTTTCTCGGTCAGCACCGCCCCGGCCAGCAGCAAGCCGGTCTGCAGGCCGATGGTGGTGGCCACCGGCAGCAACGCGTTGCGCAGCACGTGGCGGGTGCGCACCACCTGGGCGGTCAATCCCTTCGACTCCGCGGTGCGGATGAAGTCCTCGTTCAGCACGTCCAGCACCGACGCCCTGGTGATGCGCACGATCACCGCGAACGGAATGGTGGCCAGCGCGATCGCGGGCAGCGCCAGATGCTCGAGCGCGTTCAGCGTGGCGTCGAACTCACCGGTCAATATGCCGTCGAGGGTGGCGAACCCGGTCACCGACGTCGCGTCGATGTCGACGTCCTGTCTGCCGGACGGCGGCAACCACGCCAGCTGGGTGGAGAAGACGTACTTGAGCAAGAAACCGAGAAAGAACACCGGGACCGCGACACCGACCAGGGTGCTGATCACGATGCCGGTGTCGAACAGGCTTCCCCGGTACCGGGCGGCCAGGTAGCCGAACGGGATGCCGAACGCCACCGCCAGAAACAGCGCGGCGAACGCCAGCTCGATGGTGGCCGGGAAGTGCCTGCCGATCTCGGTCAGCACCGAGTCCCCGGTGATGGTCGACGTGCCGAAGTCGCCGTTGAGCATCCGGCCGAGGAACTTCAGGTACTGGACCGGGATCGGGTCGTTGAGACCCATCGTCTCGTTCAGTTCCGCGATGCGCTGCGGCGTGGCCCGCTCACCGAGCATGGCGCTGGCCGGCCCGCCGGGCAGCGCCCGGAACCAGGCGAATATCAGCAACGACAGGATGAAAAGCGTCGGGATCGCTTGCAGCAACCGCCGAACGATGAACCTCAGCATGGAACCGCCCGTGTGGTGGGAACCGGCGAGTGCCCACCCGGTCATGGGTGGGCACTCGCCGTACTACTGCGCGTCGGACACGCCAGCTGTGCGCGTCAGTCCGATTGCTTCTTACTGACCGTCACGAACCGCTCGTCCGTCAACGGGCTCGGGACCAGCCCTTGCACGTTCTTGGACACCACGATCGCCGGCGGCGACGAGGTCAGCGGGATGGCCGGAACGTACTTGGAGATCTCCACCGCGGCCTGCTCGTACAGCTCACCGCGCTTCTCCGGGTCCGGCTCATGGTCGGCCGTGGCCAGCGCATCGAAGATCTTCTCGTTGGTGAAGCCGAACTCGGCCTTCTTCCGCCCGAAGAACGTTCCGATGAAGTTGCCCGCGTCGCCGTAGTCACCGGTCCAGCCGAGCAGGTGCAGGTCGTGCTTGCCGTTCACGGTGACGTCGTCGAGGTAGCCGCCGTTCCACGGCTTGCTGACCTCTTCCACCTGCACCCCGGCCGCCTTCAGGTCGGAGATGATCGACTTGGCGATCGACCGCGGATCCGGCATGTACGGACGGGTCACCTCGGTCGGGATGTAGAACTTCACCTTCAACCCGTTGAGCACCTTCTTGGCCTCCTCCGGGTTGTACTCCCGCTTGACCACGTCCTCGGTGTACCCGGGCAGGTCCTGCGGCACGAACTGGTCACGGGCCACCGCGCCCTTGGGCAGCCTGGTCTTGGCCAGCTGCTCCTTGTTGATGGCCATCTCCAGCGCCTCGCGGACCTTCAGGTCACGCAGCTTCGGGTTGTTCTTCTGGTTGATGCCCAGGTACAGGATGTTGAACACCGGCCGGACCATCACCTGGTGGCCTTCGTCCTCCAGCGCCTGGTAGTCGGCCGGGCTGGGCAGGTCGTAACCGTCGATGGTGCCTGCGCGCAGTTCGTCCTTGCGGGCCTGCTCCTCCGGGATCGTCTTGAAGATCAGCTTGTCCAGGTACGCCTTGTCGCCCCAGTAGTCCTCGTTGCGCACCAGCGTCACGGTGCCGTTCGCCTTGTCGTAGGACTCCAGCTTGAACGGACCCGTGCCGGTCGGGTGCTTGGTGGCGTACTCGGAGTAGGTGAACGCCTCGCCGCTCTGCTTGACCTCGTCGGCGTTGTACTTCTTCATCGCCGTCGGGCTGCCGATGGACAGCGAGGTGAGGCCGAAGGCCGCCGGGAAGGCACCGCTCGGCCGGGTCAGCTTGATGGTGACGGTGTAGTCGTCCTCCTTCTCGCACCCGGCGTACAACGGCTCGCCGAAGTCCTCGCTGGTGTTGTTCTTGAAGCCGCCGAAGACGTCGGCGTAGTAGATCATCTGGCTCTGCGCGGCGGCGCCCTTCATGTTGTACCAGCGGTCGAAGTTGAAGCAGACCGCGTCGGCGTTGAAGTCGGTGCCGTCGTGGAACTTCACGCCCTCGCGCAGCGTGAACTTCCAGCCCTTGCCGTCGTCGACCGGCTCCCACTTGGTCGCCAGAGCCGGCGCCAGCTCGGCGGTGCCCGGCTTGTAGGTGATCAGCGTTTCGAACATCTGCCGCACCGGCCGGAACGTCTCCCCGTCGGTGGCGAAGGTGGCGTCGAACATCTTGGGGTCGCCCGCGCTGCCGAACGTCAGCGTGCCGCCCCTGACCTGACCCTCACCACCTTGGCCGCGCTCGGAAGCGCACGCGGCCACCGACAGCGCGAGCGCGCTCGCCAGCCCGATCAGGGCCGCCTTCTTCCATCTCGTTGCCCTGTTGTGGAGCATCTGGCACCTCTTGCCCGTTTCGATCCATCGTCGCCCGCATGGGTGAGCGGCCAACGCGTTGCGTGTCGGGGCCAGACGATAGCCGGAATGGCCCGACGACATAAGCCCGGCAGGTCACGATCCTGCTACGCGGCCGTAAGACTTTGACCGCTCACGGGCGGCACGGACACCGTTCGATGCGGCGTTTCGCCTGGTCAGACCTGACGGCGGCCGGACAGCGCCCGACCGAGCGTCAGTTCGTCGGCGAATTCCAGATCACCACCCATGGGCAACCCGGACGCCAATCGCGTCACCGTCAGATCGGGGAAGTCGCGCAGCATCCGAACCAGATACGTGGCCGTTGCCTCACCCTCCGTGTTCGGATCGGTCGCGATGATGACCTCGCGGACCTCGTCGGAGGAGATGCGCGCCAGCAGCTGGCGGATGCGCAACTGGTCCGGCCCGACGCCGGACAGCGGGTCCAGCGCGCCACCCAGCACGTGGTAGCGGCCCTTGAACTCGCGGGTGCGCTCGATCGCCAGCACGTCCTTGGGTTCCTCCACCACGCAGATCGTGGTGGCGTCCCGCCGCGGATCCCGGCAGATGCGGCACTTGTCCTGTTCCGCGACCGTGCCGCAGACCTCGCAGAACTGCACCCCGGCGGCCACCGCGTTCAGCACGTCGACCAGCCGCTTGATGTCGGCCGGATCGGAACCCAGCAAGTGGAAGGCGATGCGCTGGGCGCTCTTCGGACCGACGCCGGGCAGCCGCCCCAGCTCGTCGATCAGATCCTGGACGACGCCTTCGTACAACCTCGACTACTTTCCGGTGCCGGGCAGACCGAGGCCGCCGAGGTCCAGCCCGCCGGGGCCGCCGAGGCCACCGGCCATCGGGCCGAACTTCTCCGCGGTCAGCCGCTGCGCGGCGGCCATCGCGTCGCGCACCGCGGCCACCACCAGGTCCGCCAGTGTCTCCACATCGTCGGGATCGACCACCTTCGGGTCGATGCTCAGGCTCTTCAGCTCCAGGTCCCCGCTGACCACCGCGGAGACCAGGCCGCCGCCAGCGGTGCCGGTGACTTCCGCGTCGGCCAGCTCCTGCTGCATGTTCAGCAGCTGCTGCTGCATCTGCTTGGCCTGCTCCAGGATCGCCTGCATGTCGGGCATGCCCCCGGACTGCTCCATCGCCCTTGCCTTTCTGCGTGAACCTTCACCGCTACGGCTCGTCTAGCCAGCCTAGCGCCGTCGAGCATGGCACTGTGGGGCCCGTGCGAAGGTGGCTGTGCTCTGTCTTAGCAGTGATGGCCGTCGGTGCGTGCAGCAACGCCCCGGAAACCAGCCCCAACGGGCATGCCGACCGGCCGAGCTCCCCACCGCCGGCCAGCTCGCGTCCGGCCCAGAGCACGCGTCCAGTTCCGCCGTCGGCCGCGCCGACGCAGCCACCCAACTCGGCGTCGGCCACGGCCACGACCCAGGCGAAGAAGGCCGTGGTCGTGCTCGATCCCGGCCACAACGGCGGGAACGCGGCCGCACCCGAGGAGATCAACCGCCACGTCCCGGCAGGCCGCGGCCGCACCAAGCCGTGCAACACCACCGGCACGGCCACCAACGACGGCTATCCCGAGCACGCGTTCACGTTCGACGTAGCCAAGCGGGTGCGCCGCTTGCTGCGGCAACAGGGGATCGAGGTGGTCATGACGCGCCAGTCGGACGACGGCGTCGGGCCTTGTGTCGACCGCCGGGCGGACATCGGGAACCGAACTCGAGCCGACGCGGTGGTCTCCATCCACGCCGACGGGGCCGAAGGCACGGCCCGCGGATTCCACATCGCCTACTCCTCCCCGCCACTGAACGCCGCGCAAGGAAAGCCGTCCGTCCGATTGGCCCGTACTCTGCGCGATGCGCTGCGCGACGCGGGCTTCCCGCTCTCGACCTACCTGGGATCGGACGGGTTGGCACCGCGGGACGACCTGGCCGGGCTCAACCTGTCGAAGCGCCCCGTGGTGCTCGTCGAGTGCGGCAACATGCGCAACCCGCAGGAAGCGGCCACGATGAAGCAGGCGGCCGGACGGCAGAAGTACGCCGACGCCATTGCCGACGGCGTGCTGCGGTACCTCGGGGCGCGGTGACGACCTACTCCAGCGGCCGGGCGCCCAGCTGATCGGACAGCAGCTTGATCGCCGTTTCGCCCGGGTCCTCCGGCTTGTCCTGCTCCGCCGGCATCGACGACGGCTCCTCCACGTAGAGGTCCTCGTCGTCCTCCGGTGGTTCGGGGGGCAGCGGCGGGTCCTCGGGCTCCGGCGGCGCGGCGGCCGCAGGCGGGTTCGGCTCCGCCGGACGGGCTCCACGCGATGGAGCCGGGCTGGGTGGCGCCGCCATGGCCGGACCGACACTGTCCGCGGGCACGCAACGCACCCGCCATTGGCCGCCGAACACCTCGGTCAGCGCGTTGGCGATGACATCGGCGTTCCGCGGGTCGCACAGCCGACGGGCCAGCGGCTCGGCCGGATGCATCAGCGTGACGTCGCCGCCGTCCACCGCATGCACCGTGGCGTTGATCATCATCGCCTCGGTGCTGCGGGACTGCTTGCGCACCGCTTTCAGGATCTCCGACCACCTGCTGCGTACCCCTTCGGCATCCAGCTGCCCAGCGGCAGCCTGCGTCGCCGGGGCCTCCGGCGCCGGAGCTTGTGGCTGCGGCTGGGGTGGCGCCGCGGGACGCCGCTGGGGAGCAGACTCCACTCGCGCGGCCGGAGCCGGCGCGGCGGCCGGTGGGTCAGCCTGCGCAGCGGGCCGGCTCGCCGAAGGACGCTGGTACCGCGGCGCGGCCGCACCGGGCTCCGCATCCGCGGCAGAGCCTGCGGAGGCGGGAGCCGACCCCGCTGTGGTCATCCGCCGCTCCAACCGCTCCAGCCTCTGCAGCACCGCGCCCTCGGAGTCGTCCGCCGCAGGCAGCAGCATCCGCGCGCACAGCAGCTCGAGCACCAGCCGCGGAGCGGTCGCGCCGCGCATGTCGAGCAGGCCGTTGTGCACGATCTCCGCGTACCTGGTCAACGTGGCGGGCCCGATGCGCTGGGCCTGCTCCTCCATCCGGGCCAGCTGGTCCTCGGGCGCGGCGACCAGACCGCGCGAGCCGGCATCCGGCACCGCCCGCAGCAACAGCAGGTCCCGCAGCCGGTCGAGCAGATCGCTGGCGAAGCGACGCGGATCGTGGCCGGCGTCGACCAGCTGCTCGATCGTGCCGAACACCGCCTTCGGGTCGTCCGCCGCCAGGCCTTCGACCAGCTTGTCCAGCAGGGCGGAATCCGTCACGCCCAGGATGGCCGCGGCCTGCTCGTAGGTGACGCCGTCCGGCCCGGCACCGGCCAGCAGCTGGTCCAGCACCGACTGGGTGTCCCTGGCCGATCCCCCACCGGCCCGGATGACCAGCGGATACACCGCGGGGTCCACCCGCACCCCCTCGGCGGCCACCACCCGCTCCAGCAGTTCGCGCATGGCCGGGGGCGGGATCAGCCGGAACGGGTAGTGGTGCGTGCGCGAGCGGATGGTCGGCAGCACCTTGTCCGGCTCGGTGGTGGCGAAGATGAAGATCAGGTGCTCCGGCGGCTCTTCCACGATCTTCAGCAGGGCGTTGAAACCCTGCGTGGTGACCATGTGCGCCTCGTCGATGATGAACACCCGGTAGCGGGACTCGGCGGGCGCGAAGAACGCCCTGTCCCGCAGCTCCCTGGCGTCGTCGACACCGCCGTGGCTGGCCGCGTCCAGCTCCACGACGTCGACCGTGCCCGGGCCTTCCGGGGCGAGGTTGACGCACGAGGCGCATTCGCCGCACGGATCGGGCGTGGGCCCCTGCTCGCAGTTCAGCGAACGGGCCATGATGCGCGCGCTGGACGTCTTCCCGCAGCCGCGTGGCCCGGAGAACAGATACGCGTGGTTGATCCGCCCGGACGCCAACGCTGCCCGAAGCGGTTCCGTCACGTGGTCCTGGCCAACGACCTCGGCAAAAGTCGCCGGACGGTATTTGCGATACAGCGCGAGAGCCACGGGCCGAGAGTACCGCCGGGGGCGGACGCTCCTCACGCCCCCGGGTCGGCCCACCCCGGCCCCGTCGACGGCAGCCCCACCACAGGACGCTCCTCACGCCCCCGGGTCGGCCCGGCTTGCGGCTCGGCGCGCGGCCGGTGAGCGGGGACGCTCCTCACGCCCCCGGGTCGGCCCACCACGAACGCAGGCACCCCACCCGCACAAAAGGGGACCCCCGCACCCGTCAGAGCCTGCTTATCCTTGCTGCCTTCCGGCCCTGGGGAGGTTCACAGGGTGGACGTCGCGGGGGTCCGCCGTTCAGTGTAGACCGGGTGCGCCGCAGTCTCGCACCGCGGGCACTCACTTCACCGAGAACCGCCTGCTCAGAAAGTCCGCGAACGAACCACCGAGCCGTTCCCCGTCCGGTCCCAGCAGGTGCAAGCCGGCCTGGAAAGCCCGGGCCGTTCTTCCCCACACCGGCACCCGGACCACCCGGCGTCGCCGGCCGGCCGCCGCGCAGTACTCCGCGACCAACTCCGCCAACGACTGCACGCGGGGACCTCCGATGTCCCGTGCTCGTCCAACCGGGTCCCCCAACGCCAGCTCGGCGACCCGCCCGGCGACCTGTTCGACGTCGATCGGTTGCACCGAAACGCCGTGTGGCGCCAGTGCAACCGCCGGCCTGGCCAGCGCGGCGGCGATCCGCAACACCAGCTCGTGGAATTGGGTGGCGCGCTGCACGGTGTACGGCACTCCTGAGTCGGCGATCAACCGCTCGGTGTCCAGCTTCGCTTGGTAGTACGGCATCGGGTGGTCGTCGATGCCGACGATGGAGACGTAGAGGAAATGCCTGACGCCGTGCTCGCGGGACAACTCCAACAGCCGCTGCGCACCGAGCTGCTCGACGCGACGGAACCGAGCACCGGTCGCGCAGTGCACGATCGTGTCGACCCCGGCGACCGCAGCGGCCAGCCCCTCGCCGGTCGTCAAGTCGCCCTTGCGCTGCTCGCCCTGCCCGCCCGGGCGCGGGTGCCTGGTCAACACCACGACACGGCAACCGGCGGCAACCAGCCGCTCGACCACATGCGTGCCGAGCGTGCCGGTGCCGCCGGACACCAGAATGCTGCGCACGACAGGTGACGTTACCTGCCGCCGGACACGTTGTTCGGTTCGACCAGGCCGTCCTCGATCAGGTTCTGCGTCACGTGCTCGGTCAGTTCCTGCTGCTGCTGCCTGCGCTGTATCCGCAACGCGATCTCACGTTCGGCGCGGAATTGTTTCAGGCTCGCCCAGCACATCAGGATCATCACCACGCTGAACGGCAGGGCAATGATGATCGCCGCGTAGCGCAACGCGGTCAGGCCCGCTTGGTCGCCGACGGTCAGCAGCACCGCCGCGATCGCGCCCTCCATCACCGACCAGAACACCCGGCTCCACGTCGGCGGCTCGGGGTGGCCGCCCGAAGCGAGCATGTCGACCACCAGCGATCCGGAGTCGGACGAGGTGACGAAGAACAACACGACGAGGATGATCGCCACGCCGACCAGCACCTTCCCGCCGGGGAACCCGTCGAGCAGCTCGAACAGCGAGTTGTCGACGTTGACCGAGATGTTGTTGCCGTCGGCGTCCAGCAACGGCTGGCCGTCCTGGCCCCGGGCGATCAACGTGCCCGGGGCGTTCCGCTCCTCGTTCAGTGCGGTGCCACCGAACACGGTGAACCACACGAACGCGAGCGTGGCCGGCACCAACAGCACGGCCGCGACGAATTGGCGGACCGTGCGGCCCTTGGAGATCCGAGCGATGAACACGCCGACGAAGGGCGCCCAGGAAATCCACCAGCCCCAGTAGAACGCCGTCCACCAGCCCTGCCACGCGGTGCCGTCTTCACCGGCCAGCGCGGTGGTGTTGAAGCTGTGCTTCACCAGCTCCTGGAAATACAGGCCAACCGCCTCGACGAATTCCCTGGCAAGGAACAGCGAAGCTCCGGCGACCGCGACGAAGAACAACAGCACGGCGGCCAGGCCCATGTTGATGTTCGACAGCCACCGGATGCCCCGGCGAACGCCGGTCACCACGGACACGGTCGCCATCAGCGTGATGGCACCGATCAGCACGATGTAAACGATCTTGCCCGGATCCCCGCCGATGATCTCCAGAAAGCTCAGACCGGATCCGATCTGCAGCACACCGAGGCCGAGGGACGTCGCCACGCCGAACAGCGTCCCGACAATGGCCGCGATGTCGACGACGTCACCGATCCATCCCCTGACCTTGTTGCCGAAAATCGGCTGGAGCGTCCAGCGAATGGAGACCGGCTTGCCTTTGCGATGCACTGCGTAAGCGATCGCCACACCGACGACGACGTAGATGGCCCACGGGTGCAAACCCCAGTGCAGGAAGGTGGTCACCAGGGACTCGTGCACGCCTTCGTCGGTCATGCCGCTCGGCGCGCCGGCTGCCCGGTTCGGCACCCCCGCGTAGTGGCTCAGCGGCTCGGCGACCCCCCAGAACACCAGGCCGATCCCCATGCCCGCGGCGAACAGCATGCAGAACCACGACAGCACCCCGAACTCGGGTTCGTCGTCGTCCTTGCCGAGCTTGATGTCACCGAAATGTCCGAGGCCGATCCACAGTGAGAATGCCACGAACCCGGTGACCAACAGCGTGTAGTACGAGCCGAACCACTCCACGATCCACATTTGGACCGGGGCCATCACGTCGTCGTTCATCGTCGTCGGCCACACCGCAGCCGCCACGACGAAAACGATCACGATGGCCGCTGCGGGCCAGAACACCGGCCCGTGGACCGTCCGGTACCACGGGAGCCGGTCCGTATCAGACTGGCGCTCCGCCTCTACCGCCACAAGTTTCGCCCCTCTCTTGTTCTGTCCTGTCCTTCCGGCACTTCGGGGCTATCGGACGTTAGCGGCGCGAAGTAACAAAACGATGTACGAACTCGTGGGTTCGTCACGAACGCCGATAGAACGGCAACTCGACGACCTCGACCGGCAGTTGCTTGCCGCGCACGTCGACCTGCAGCTCGGTGCCCGGCTCACGGAACCCGGCGTCCACGTAAGCCATTGCGACCGGATACCCCAGCGTGGGGCTGAGCGCCCCGCTGGTGACGTGGCCGATGGGCCCGTCCGGCCCGAGCACCGGGTAGCCGGCCCGCGGTGCGCGCCTGCCGGTACCCCGAAGCCCGATCAGGACCTTCTCGTCGGGTCGCCCCGCCCGCGCGGCCAGCGCCTCGCGGCCGACGAACCCGCCTTCCTTGTCCAGCTTCACGATCCGTCCGAGCCCGGCGTCGAACGGAGTCACTTCCCGACTGAGCTCGTTACCATACAGCGGCATGCCCGCTTCCAGGCGAAGGGTGTCGCGGGCCGCCAGCCCGGCGGGCAGCAGGTCGTGCGGCTTTCCCGCCTCGGCCAGCTTGGCCCACACCTCGGCGGCATGGTCCGGCGCACAGTAGAGCTCGAAGCCGTCCTCGCCGGTGTAGCCGGTGCGGGAGAGCAAAACGTCGTGACCGGTCACCTGGGCCGGTGCCGCCGAGTAGTACTTCAGCCCGTCCACGTCCGCATCGCACACGGCGCGGACGATCTCCGGCGACGCGGGGCCTTGCACGGCGATCAGGGCGTACTCGGCGGAGCGGTCGGTCACCGTCGCTCCGGAGAAGCGTGCGGCGCGCTCGGTGAGCGCTTCGGCCACCACCGTCACGTTCGCCGCATTGGCCACGACCAGGAAGCGGTCCTCGGCCAGCCGGTAGACCACGAGGTCGTCCATCACCCCGCCGTCCTCGGCGCACAGCATGGTGTAGCGGGCCTTGCCCGGCTTGAGCGTGGACACGGTGCCCACCACGGCGTAATCCAGCGCCTGCCCGGCCTGCGACCCGGTGACCTCGATCTCGCCCATGTGGGACAGATCGAACATGCCGGCCGCTTGCCGCACGGCCCGGTGTTCGGCCAGGTCGGAGCTGTAACGAACGGGCATGGTCCAGCCCGCGAACTCGGTGAAGGTCGCGCCCAGGTCGTGGTGGACCTCGTACAACGGTGATGGCTTGCCGGTAGCAGTCATGCGTTCATCTTCGCGGTGCAGGCAAGACCGCAACCCGGCCGGGTTCACCCGACTATCGGCGGATAGCCGCGCTCGATCGGCTGAACGCGACTTTCGACGGTGTTGCACCGCGCGCACTACCAGCACCGTGAGAAGTACACCAACTACTTGCGCGCGGAGGAAAAAATGCCCACTCGACGCGGGTTGGCCGCAGCCGCGGCGCTCGCAGCAGGACTCGCGGTGCTGGTCCCGGCGGCCGCCCAGGCGGACGCACCGGCCCCGCAGACCGTCGACAGTGCCACCGTCTACACCATCACCGGCTTGAACAGCGTCGCCAAGCGCACGTCCGTGGCCCGGTCCGGCGTCGACGTGCTCAGCGCCGACCACGGCATCATGACCGTGCGGGCGACCAAGGAACAGGCCGCCAAGCTGCGCGCGGCCGGGTTCCGGCTGATCGCGGACACCGACGTGCTCAAGCGGCTCGCCGAGCGGTCCAAAGGCAAGAAGCCCGGCGACTTCCCGCCTGCCGACTCCGGCTACCACAACTACGACGAGATGGTGGCCGAGATCACCAAGGCCGCCCAGGACCACCCCGACATCGTCCAGGTCAGCAGCATCGGCACGTCCTACGAGGGCAGGGACATCCCGCTGGTGAAGATCAGCGACTCGGCGGCCGTCGACGAGGACGAGCCCGAGGTGCTGTTCACCTGCAACATGCACGCACGGGAGCACCTGACCACGGAGATGTGCCTGCACATCGTCAACCGGTTCACCGACGGTTACGATTCCGACCCGAAGATCAAGTCGCTGGTGGACACCGCGGAGATCTGGGTCGTCCCGATGGTGAACCCGGACGGCGTGGAGTACGACATCGCCACCGGCCAGTACCGGTTCTGGCGCAAGACCCGCAAGCCCAACGAGGGCAGCCAGTACGTCGGCACCGACATCAACCGCAACTTCTCCTACAAGTGGGGCTGCTGCGGCGGGTCGAGCGGCCACCCGGGCGCCGAGGACTACCGCGGCGCGGCCCCCGAGGACCAGCCGGAGACCAAGGCGATCACCACGTTCGTCGACTCCCGGGTGATCGACGGTGAGCAGCAGATCAAGGGCCACATCGACTTCCACACGTTCAGCGAGCTGGTGCTGTGGCCGTTCGGGCACACCACCGACGAAACCACCGACGGCATGACCGAGGAGGAGGCGGCCCGGTTCCGCAGGGTCGGCACCCGGATGGCGAAGAGCAACGGGTACACCCCGGAGCAGGCGAGCGACCTGTACATCACCGACGGGGACATCAACGACTGGATGTGGGGCAAGCACAAGATCCTCAGCTTCTGCTTCGAGATGTACCCGTCCAGCGGTGGCATCGACGGCTTCTACCCGCCGGACGAGGTGATCGAGCGGGAGACCAGCCGGAACGACGGAGCCGTTGACATCCTCCTGGAGGAGGTCGGCGCGGGCAGCGGCACCGCAGGCTGATCTCCGGCGCGACGTGGCCCCGATCACCCGGCCCTGACGGTGATCGGGGCCACACTCAGTGTGGCCGTCGGTGTGATTGCATGTGGCGCATGCGAGCCGTGCACATCGAGCGCCTGGACGGGCCCGCCGCGGTGCGGGTGGTGGACATCGCCGAGCCGGAGCCGGGCGAAGGCCAGGTGTTGATCGACGTTCACGCCGCGGGCGTGACGTTTCCCGAGGTGCTGCAGAGCCGCGGGAAGTACCAGATTCAGCCGGAGCTGCCGTTCGTGCCTGGCTCCGAGGTCGCCGGGACGGTGCGGTCGGCCCCGGAGGGCTCCGGATTCCAGCCCGGCCAGCGGGTCGCCGCGTTCCCCGGCTTCGGCGGTTTCGCCGAGACGGTCGCGGTCGACCGGCGGGCGGTGTTCCGCCTGCCGGAGCGGATGAGCTTCGAGACCGCGGCCGCGATCCCGATGAACGTGCTGACCTCGCACTTCGCCCTGGTGCACCGGGGCAGGCTGCAGCCGGGCGAGATCGTGCTGGTGCACGGCGCCGCGGGCGGGATCGGCACGGCGTCGATCCAGCTGGCCAAGGTGCTCGGCGCCCGGGTGATCGCCGTGGTGTCCACCGACGCCAAGGCACAGGTCGCGCGGGACGCAGGCGCGGACGACGTGGTGCGGGTCGACGGGTTCAAGGACGCGGTGCAGGAGCTGACCGGCGGCGTGGACATCGTGGTCGACCCGGTCGGCGGCGACCGGTTCACCGACTCGCTGCGCTGCCTGCGCCCGGACGGCAGGCTGCTGGTCATCGGCTTCACCGCGGGCGAGATCCCGACCGTGAAGGTCAACCGGCTGCTGTTCAACAACATCGCGGTGGTCGGGGTGGGCTGGGGCCCGTACTGGAGGCCGCAGCCGGAGTTCATGCAGCGGCAGTGGGACGACCTGTGGCCGCACATCAGCTCCGGCGTGCTCGACCCGCTGATCGGCGCCCGGTTCCCGCTGTCCGAGGTCGGCAAGGCGCTGCAGACGCTGGAGGATCGCGCGGCGCTGGGCAAGGTGGTGCTCCAGGTCCGCTAGCGCGGCCGGCGCACCGTTCGGCACCCGGCGCGCGCCCGTCGCCGAGAACGACGCCGACGCCGCCCGGAAATCCGTTCAGCACTCGGCGCGCGCGCCCGTCCCTCAGACGTCGGCGGAGTTGGCCGCTTGCCGCTCGGCGTACTCCTTGAGCCGCTGCAGCGTGCGTTCGATGTTGCGCTGGTTGTGCCGGTCGCGGTCGGGCACGCCGAGCAGGTACCTGTTCACCAGCTTGGTCGGCAGGTCCGGCGCCAGGCGGCGGGTGCTCTCGGTGACCCGGCAGCCCCGCTCGGTGGCTTCGATGTCGTAGCTCCACACCGCGGTCGGCACGCCGAGCAGGCTGACCTGGAACGCGAAGCGGCAACGCTGCGGGTCCTCCGTGGCCTCGGTGACGGTGCACTTCATCGCCCACCTGCGGCCCTTGTGCCGGTTGACGCCCCGGAACTGGGCGCCGACGGCGGGCCCGGTGGCACCGCCCAGCCACACGCAGCGCTCGGTCTCCTCGGCCCACTCCGGCAAGCCGGTCACGTCGGAGACGATGCGATACACCAGCTCCGGCGGGGCGGCGATGTCGATGGAACTGTGCGCGGTCGGCTCTGCCACGGCGCCTCCTTCGCTGTCTGGTTGCTCACCTTATCCGCGCGAGCTGCCGGTGACCGGGTCGTGGTGGCAGGATCACATGCATGGCCGAGCTCGATCACCTGGTGTGCGTGGTGGACGACCTCGGCACATGCACGCGGCAGTTCGCCGAAGCCGGCTTCGTCGCGTGGCGCTCGCCGTCCGGTGGCACCGTGCAGGTTCCGCTGGCGCACTGCCGCTTGGAGCTGCGCTCCACTCCCTGGGGCCGGCGGCTGCTGCGCAGATGGCGACGGCACTCGGGATCGGAACACGAACCGGGAACCGTCGTCCCGGTGCTGCGGGTGGACGACCTCGAAGAGGCCGTCGCAGCCCTGCGGTCCGCCGGGTTCGCCGTGCACGACCCGGTGGACCGTGAGCGATCGGCACCCGGCGGAGAACGGAGCCGCTGGCGCCAGGCGGACTGCGATGATCCCGATGTCCCGCTGGTGATCGAATACCGCTCGGCCCCGCCCGACGACCGCCACGGCGAGCGCGAGATCCGGCGCGTGGTGGTGCCCGTCCACGACCTTGATCGGGCCGCCCGTGCTTACCGTGCCCTGCTGCCCGGCGAGGGCGCGGTGTGGCGGGCGGGAGACACCGTCCTGCAGCTGGTGCCGCGCTCCTCCGTGCAGCGCGCGACCGTCGAGTTGACCGGCGCTCCCCTCCCCGATCCGTTGGTGAAGCTCGGGCTGAGCGTCCGTCACCGGCCGGGAGACGTCGATCCCGCCGCCGAGCGGCTGGCTCAGGCGGTGCGGTACCGCACGGTTTCCTACGAAGAGCGCGATCGCATCGACGACGGGCAATTCGCCCAGTTCGGCCAGTTCCTCGAGCGGTCGTTCCCACGCGTGCATGCGGAGCTCGAACTGCGCACGGCGGGACACAGCCGGCTCTACCGTTGGGCCGGCCGCGCGGATGGGCGGCCCGCGGCATTGTTGCTCGCCCATCAGGACGTCGTGCCGGTCGACGACGAGGCAGCCTGGACGTATCCGCCGTTCGAGGGCGTCATCGCCGACGGATACGTGTGGGGCCGCGGCACCATCGACGACAAGTCACGCGTGCTGGCGACGCTGGAGGCGGCCGAGCGGGCCCTGGCGGACGGGTGGCGTCCGCGACGCACGGTCTACCTGGCATTCGGCCACGACGAGGAAATCGGCGGCATGCACGGCGCAGCGAAGATGGCCGACCTGCTGGCCGCGGAGGGTGTCGTCGCCGACTTCGTGCTCGACGAGGGCGGCGTGATCGGCTTGGGACTGGTCGACGGCGTGCCGGTGCCGACCGCGATGATCATGACCGGCGAGAAGGGTTTCGCCACCGTGCGGCTGTTCACCAGCGACGTCGGCGGTCACTCGTCCATGCCGCCGCGCCAGACGGCGGTGGCTCGCGTGGCGCGCGCGGTTGCCGACATCCAGGACCATCCGCTGCCGCTGCGCCTGACCGACCCGGTGCGGGAGATGGTCGCCCGCGTCGCGCCGTACATCCGCGGCCCGCTCGGCAAGCTGGCCGGCCGAGCCGCATCGCTGGGCAAACCGCTCGCCTACGCACTGGCGCTCAGCCGGGAAAGCGCTTCGCTGGTGCGCACGACCACCGCACCGACGGTCATCCGAGGCGGTGTCAAACCGAACGTCCTCCCGCAGACGGCCGAGGCGTACGTGAACTTCCGCATCCTGCACGGCGACACCACCGAGAGCGTGCTCGAGCACTGCCGCCGGGTCGTACGTGACAAGCAGGTCGGCGTGGAGCTGGCGCCCGGCGAGCACCATTCCGAACCGTCGCCGATCTCGTCGACCGACAGCCCGGTCTTCCGGATGCTCGCCGAGCTGGCCACGGCGGTCGTGCCGGAGGCGGTGGTCACCACCGGCCTGGTCCCGGGTGCCACGGACGCGCGGCACTACCACCACGTCGCCAGGGAACGATTCAACTTCGCCCCGATCCTGGTGGACAGCGCCGACCTGAGCGGTATCCACGGCACCGACGAGCGGCTGTCGCTGGCCAACTACGCCCGGCTCATCGACTTCACCGGGAGGCTGCTGCGCCGGTTGTGAGCACCGGCCGGCCGTGGCCTGCGCCACGCACGAGAAGCGCCCGGACGATCACTGGCGTAGCTTGCAGGCGGTGAGCTGGTGGCAAGCGGTTCTGATCTTCCTGGCCGGCCTGTGGGCCGGAACCATCAACACCGTCGTCGGCTCCGGCACCCTGGTGACGTTCCCGGTACTGGTGACGGTGGGCTATCCACCGGTCACCGCCACCACGTCCAACGCCATCGGGCTGATCTTCGGCACGGTGGCAGGAACCATCGGCTACCGCCGCGAGCTGGCCGGGCAACGGGCCAGGGTGATGCGGCTGGCGGTAGCCTCGTTCCTCGGCGCGGTGCTCGGCACGGTCCTGCTGCTGTCCCTGCCGCCGACGGCGTTCGAGACGATCGTGCCGGTGCTGATCCTGTTCGCCCTGGCACTGGTCGTGCTGCAACCCAGGATCAGCGCCTGGCTGGGCGAACGCCGCGAGAAGCGGCACGAGCACGGCGGCCTGGCCATGTGGATCGGCACGCTGCTGGTCGGCGTGTACGGCGGCTACTTCACCGCGGCGCAGGGCATCATGCTGCTGGCCATCGGCGGCCTGTTCCTGACCGAGTCGCTGCAGCGGCTCAACGCGCTGAAGAACGTGCTGGCCGGCGTGGTCAACACCGTCGCGGGGATCATCTACGCGTTCCTCGCGCCGGTGAGCTGGCCGGTGGTGGCCATCCTCGCGGTGAGCTCCACGCTCGGCGGGATGCTGGGTGCGAAGATCGGCCGCCGGTTGCCGCCGCAGGTGCTCCGCGCGGTGATCGTGGTGGTCGGCCTGGCCGCGGTGATCAAGCTCCTGCTCGATTGAACGAACGCGCCGCCGCCAGGAAGGTGTCGTTCTCCTCCGGGGTGCCGATGGTCACCCTGGCACCGTCGCCGACGAACGGCCGGACCACGACCTTGCTCGCCAGCGCGTGCTCGGCGAAGGCCGCGGTCTGCTCGCCAAGCGGCAGCCAGACGAAGTTCGCCTGGGTCTCCGGGACGTCGTAGCCCGCGGCGAGCAGCTCGTTGCGCACCCTGCTCCGCTCCGCCACCACCTGGGCGCAGCGGGCCATCAGCTCCTCGTAGGCGTCCAGCGAGGCCAGCGCGGCCGCCTGGGCCAGCGAGTTCACGCTGAACGGCACGTACACCTTGCGCACCGCCGCGGTGACCTTCGGGTTCGACACCAGGTAGCCGACGCGCAGCCCGGCCAGCCCGTAAGCCTTGGAGAACGTGCGCAGCACGGCCACGTTGTCCCGGCCGGCCAGCAACTCGACACCGTCGGGGACGTCGCCGTCGGTCACGTACTCCCGATACGCCTCGTCCAGCGCCACCAGCACACCGTCCGGCACCGCGTCGAGGAACCGCAGCAGCTCTTCCCGGCGAACGACGGTGCCGGTCGGGTTGTTCGGGTTGCACACGAACACCACGCGCGTCCGCGGGGTGATGGCCGCCAGCATCGCGTCGAGATCGTGGGCGTAGCTGTCGTCGAGCGGCACGGTGATCTGCTTGGCCCCGACGACCTGGGTGATGATCGGGTACGCCTCGAACGAACGCCAGGCGAACAGCACCTCGTCCTCCGGCCCGCACATCGCCTGGATGAGCTGCTGGCACAGCGACACCGAGCCGCAGCCGACGGCGACCTGGTCCCGCTCGACCCCCAGCTTGTCCGCCAGCCGCTCGACCAGCGTCCACGCCCCCATGTCCGGGTAGCGGTTGATCGCCTCCGCGGCGTCCGCGATGACGCGCACCACGCTCGGCAGCGGGCCGTCCGCGGACTCGTTGCTGGCGAGTTTGATCGCCCCGGGCACGGACTTGCCGGGCACGTAACTGGGCAGCGTGTCCAGGTCGGTTCGCGGGGTGACGGGCATCGACACGGCTCCTTGTATCTGTCGCGCGACCGGGAACCTCCTGGTGGGAGGCACCGTCGAAGGGGTTGGTCAGTGCTTGTTGGTGGCTTGAGGCTAGCGCGCCGAGGGCCGCCGAGGAATTCCGGCAAAAATCCTTTCCGAATCGGGCCGACTCGGTACCGTGTTTGCAGGGCTTGATCGCCAGGCGCCGCAGGAGGGGGTACTCCGCAGCATGAGCGAAGACAAGTTGGTCGCCCTCGGTGGTGAGGATCCGCCACCGGCTCACCTGGACCCCGCCTACCAGACGGGCGAGGGTACCGTGCCAGGGGTTGCTCCGGCTCCGCCCGTCCCGTCGCCGTCCGATGAAGGTGCGCTGGCGCCCGACCCGGAGGTCGTTGCTCCCGTGACTCCCGGTGACGTGGCCGATGACGACGTCGCCGATGCTCCGCAGCGGCCCGACCCGGACGAGACGTTCGGCAAAGGGTCGGGCGTCGACCTGGTCCCGGTGTCCCGGGACATGGCGGCGCTGAAGGAAGCCGCCCAGGAGGGCAAGCTGCGGCTGGACGAGGAGACCGCCGACGCGCTGCTGAAGGACCTGGCCGACATCAAGGAGAAGGTGGACAAGGTGCTGTCCGAGGCGCGCGAGCTGGACGTGCCGCTCAAGCTCGGCGCCAACTGGGTGGCCGAGACGATGAGCAAGCGGCTGCACGCGGTGGCGGACGGCACCGACAGTGCGGCGATCCGCGTGCTGAAGCAGTTCGCGATGGTGATCGCCGACTACGAGGCGGCGGTGCGGGCGGCGACGCGCCGCTACTACACCACCGAGGAAGAGCTGCAGACGGCGATGCGGGACATGCAACGCAAAGTCGCTGACGAAGGGAGCCGAGCGTGACCCTCCCACCTTCCGAAGGCGGCCTGCGCGGGCGTGGTGGCGGGCAGGCCCAAGGCATTGCTCCCGGCGGTTGTGTCCGGCCGGACGAACCCGGTCTGCCGAAGGGCGGCGGCACCTGGGGCACGGACGACGGCTGGGACACCGACGGCACCCCGCCGGACGAGCGCGACGAGACGCCTGCCGATCGCGGCGGGTCGTCGTCGATGGGTATCGGGCCGGGTGGCTGCATCCCGCCGGACCATTGGCCGAAGGACACCGACTACGGACCGCTCGGCGCGGGCGATCTGCACGCCGACATCGACTGGATGACGTGGAGCCATGAAGAGCTCTACCTGATGGCCACCCAGGGCCTGGACGTGGCCGGGGCCAACGCGGTGGCGGCCAAGTGGGGCGACGTCGGCGTGTTGCTGCAGGAGATCGCCGACGACCTGGACCGGGCCGCGCGCAAGTCGGAAGCGGGCTGGGAAGGGTCGGCCGCCGAGCTGGCCAGGAAGACGGCCGCGCAGCTGGCCCGCTGGGCCGAGGACACCGGCGGCCGCGCGCACGAGGCGGGCACGTGCGTGAGCAGGCAGACGGACATCGCGGTGCGGGCCGCCCGGGAGATGCCGGAGCCGGTCCTGGTGCCCGAGCAGATCCCCATGCCGACCCCGTCGGCGGGCGGCACCGGCGGGGTGGCCGGTGGCGTGAGCGGTGGCGGTTCGGTGGCGCTGGCGTCCAGTGGCGGCACCATGGCCATGTCGGCGTCCAGTGGCGGCACGATGGCCATGTCGGCGTCCGACGGGGTCCGGGTGCTGTCCCCTTCCGGTAGCCCGTTCGTCAGCCAGGATCTCTCCAACGCCGGGCTGCTGGTCCAGGATCCGTGGGGGCCGCTGGAGAAGTCCCGCGCGGCGCACCGGCGAGCCGCCGAGGTCATGCGGACGATGCAGCGCGAGTCGGCCGAGGTGTACGGCTCGGTCCCGTGGTTCACACCGCTCAAGCAGGAGGTGCCGGACGACCGGCGGCGTCGTCCGGACGACGAACCGAGGGCGCCCCGGGTGCCGGACCAGCCGCCGCGGACGACCACGTCGGCGGCATCCGGCGCCGCCGTGGCCACCGGCGCCGGCGCTGCGGGTGCCATCTCCGGGACAGTCGGTGCTGTCGGCGGCGTCGGCAGTCTCGGCGGTGGCGCGGCCGGCGGCACGCCAGGTGGCTCGGGATCGCTTGGCGGCGGCGCGCATTCCGGTGTGCTCGCCGGCGGCAATGCGGGCGCACCCGCCGCTGGCCCG